>CAZYDZ010000322.1:0-1541 GCA_964646535.1 uncultured Opitutaceae bacterium | reverse complement strand
GGCTCTAGTTTCAGGCTGTTGGTTAGCGCCTGTTTGGTTTGGTCGTACAGCTTGTCTGCGAACATCCATCTGGCAAGGTTCAGATGATAGGAAGATTCGCGAAAATTGTTTCCCTCCTGAAAGCGTTCGCGTAGGAACACCAATTCATGGTCTTTAATCGTATTCCAGTTCTGCGGGGAAAATGCGGTGCCCGTGACGAATTTTCCCTGGCTGTAACGGCCTACATCCAGGTTCCACCCGCGGTTGCCGCTCAGATAGCCAATCCATGCATGGGAGCCCTGATCTCCGTGGCCGACAAACAGGATAGTGGGGATCCCCTTGGCCTTGCCAACCTGCCATGAGAAGTAGGCTTGATCCACACAGATACCGCCTTTTTTCAAAATTTCCTCCAGGGCATAGGAATAGTGCGGCCAATGCGGACGAAAATGCCCCCTGCGGAAGTCCACCCGTTCATTGGCATAGCGGACATTACTGTAAACCCGTTCGAAAGAGGAAGTGCGTTCCCGTACCTCTTTCTGCGCCCATTCCAATTCCTCAATCGGTGCGATGATGTCGGTCAGAAACAGCAGGTCGCGCAGTGGCAGTCGCGTAAGGTCATTCTCCAGGCGCCGTTCCTTCTGGCTCTTGACCAGAAAACGGAATACCTGGTCATACGGTTGTAGTTTGCGCGGCAGTATATCGGTGGATACCTGGCCATGCGGCCAGTTGGCGGGTGGTTGGCCATCGTGTACCAACGCGGTGGCAAGCGCCAGCCCGAGGAATGGCGTGAAGTCGTCGGGGAATTGTTCCGACAGGGAAATGAGAATCTTCAGCATGGCCGCGGGATTATCTTCCGCCGTCGTCAATGCAAAGAACTGTCGGGACCAGTCAGGATTGTTCAGCAGCACGCGCAATACTGGCTCTGGCGGGCTGATCTTCGCCCGTGAGAAGAGTTCCATCCAGTAGGCAATCCACAACCAGGGTTCATTGTACTCGTATTTTGACGGGTAGCTGTGGATGAGGCGCTGTCGGATGCCCTGATATGCTTCAGATGGAGAACCATTGCGGGCTTGCAGCAGCAGAGCATCAATTTCCCGGGCGGAGGGAGCCGCTGGATAGCCTTGACGGGATGCGGCTTCCTTGCTCAGTTGTTCTGCTTGTTCGGGGATTAGTAAGTGAAAGGGGATTTCGATGATGGACTGATTCTCCCTGCGTACGCGCACACGGTCAGCCTGCCATTCGATAATTTCTCCACGGATAATGACCCCCTGCGGGTTTTGAAATGAGCGAACTGACGAGGCTGGCTGAGCTGGTAGCAAGGAGCCACTCAGCAGAAGAAAAGCCAGGCTGATCAAAAACATGTTTCGCATACGTCGACAAGGTGACAACAGAAACTGGATACGTCCAGTATAGAGAAAATAAAGCTGCGATACAGAAGTTTTTTCAGGCCCACGTCATGTTTGTCGCGGCATAAAGCCGCTCCTACAATGGGCCCTTCACGCCTCGTGTGAGCCTTTCTGTGCTCTTTGTGGTTAACTCTGCGGCGGGTATTTGGCGAAGTA
>CAZYDZ010000321.1:0-1565 GCA_964646535.1 uncultured Opitutaceae bacterium | reverse complement strand
GGGGAGGGATTTCCTGACGGATGACTTCCTGCCCGATCAGATTGTGGACCCGCACCACCAGTTTGTTGGGGCTTGCCTGGCCTTCAATCCATGCCGCTTCTGCCGGTGTCGGGCCGCCACCGATCACCTGGGCATAGGGAATGCGTTGGGTGGCGGGCATCCATTCGGCGGTGTGCGTGTGCGCGGCAATGACCAGTTGGGTCTTCCATTCAACGAGGATTTCATGCCACGGATTACTGGCGGGAGGCGTGTAGGTAAGAGGGTCTCCCTGGGGTTCGGGATCCTGCCAGCGCAGGGGCAAATGACCGCAGACGACCCGATAGGGCGCATCACAAAAACCGGGTTGCGCAATCACCCGTTGCATCCACTCTGCCTGTTGCTGCCGCAGGGGATCGAAGGCCACCCGGCCGCCGAAACTGGGATGGTCATCCGGTTTGTCCTCGCCGGTATGCAAAAAAATAAAGGCGACGGGACCCGAGCGCAGCGCGTGATACGGCAGACCGCTGGGTGTGGCGATCACTTGCGGAGTGAGATAGGCCCAGATCCCCCGCGTATCGTGATTGCCCCATGTCAGCAATAGGGGGCGTTGCTGGCTGATGTCGCACCCTGCCGGATGGAGCAGCTTGGGAACCAATGATTCCGGGCTGTGCCAGCCTTTGCAGGTGTCGCCGTTCCACAGCAGGAAATCAACCGGTGGAGTGAGGGCGTGCAATGCGGCCATCGTCTCCTCGTTTTCGTGTGTGTCATTCCACACTGCAAAGTGCGTGGTGGCGGCTGTGGGATCCAGTGTGCGAAAGGACTTCCAGTCACTTTCAATCCGCTCATTGCCGTCGATTGCCTCTGTGATTGAGCGTACCCGGTACTCCCTGCCCGGTGCCAAACCCGCAAGTGCAATACGAAACAGGCGGTCGCTTTGCGGAACAAACCCAAAGCGGTCCACGGCGACGCTGCCTCTGCTGGTGCCGTGCGCTTCCTGCCATTCGAGTTTTCCCTTGGCGGGTCGTGAGACACCCCACAACACTTCGATGCCATCGTGGCGTGGAGCCATGAGTACGATGGGAGTAGTGACCAGCAGGGGAGAGGAGGTATTTCCGGTGTTCATTTCGTTGAATGGTACAATGCTGATAATAATTTGCAGGTTCCTCAAGAATTCAGTGAGCTACAATGGAAATCTTGCCTTGTCGGAAGGTTTTTGTACATGCTGACTGCACACTGTAACCATCCTGTAGAAATGATGATTCGAACACTTTTTTTTGTTTCTTTGCACAATCTCGCTTGGACATGCCAATGTCAGCGAGAACAGTTCGCATTATAAGGCTGCGCGAGCGTTCCACCGAGTTTCCTCTCCGCAGGAAGTTTTGTCTGCGGTAATCTTTAATTCTTTAAAGCCCGCTCTTGCTCAGATGGAGCAGGGCGGCGTGCCCGGGGACAAGATCACCGCAGTGGAAAAGCTGATGCGGCAATATGCAGACAAGGTGGCCAGAAACGAAAACGGGTCAGGCCATAGAAGCAAGAAATTAGCAGCTTGGTGTTTTTTCAAGCATTCTTTCTTGTCTGGCTATCTG
>CAZYDZ010000320.1:0-1565 GCA_964646535.1 uncultured Opitutaceae bacterium | reverse complement strand
TATCACTGGAAAAGCCGCCAAAGTTGTTGGTGTCGGTCTTTCCCTTTGGCATGGTAACGGAGAGCTGTAAGGCATCCCAAATACCCGTCTGGATATAGCGGAGCAACAGTTCGAAGCGTTCCGGGTCGTAGTTTTGTGGCTTGGGGAAAGGTTTGCGGTTGTTGTCGTCGGTACTCAGGCAGAGGCGGAAATTGTAAGCCTGTACGGACTTGTCGGCTTCGCCGTTGATTCCTGCAGGCTCGCTGGAGATACCGGGTAACAAACCGCTGGAAGGCTGGCCGGGCACTTTGTAGGGATCGACAAAACGTTTGAAATTGTGGTGTTGGCCACCGAGTTGAATCCCATTAAAGACCTCGTCATAAGTGGCATTCGACTCACGGCCTACGGTGTAGGAAACCCCGGCTTTGGCCAGCAGGTCCCCTTCGTAGGAAGCATCGACGAACACTTTGCCACGGTACTCTTCGCCGCTCTCCATGCGAATGGCGACAATCCGGTTATCGTCCTTGATGACCTCCTGCAGATGTTGGTGAAATACCACCGGAATCTTGTGCTCCTTGAGCCAGTCTTGAAATATGGCACTGGCGATGTGCGGTTCAAAGGTCCAGGAAATCTCCTGATCGTAGCGTGCGCCGATGCGTTGATAAAACTCTCGGCCGACTCCACCAATGGCGGCCTTGTTGCCAATATCCGTGGCGCCTAACCCCCCAGAGGAAAGACCTCCGATGTGGGTGTTGAATGCCAGTAAAATAACCGAATGACCCATGCGACGGGCCTGTACTGCGGTGGCCACTGCGCCAGAGTTGGCTCCGTACACGATGATATCGGCTTCGGTGATAGAATGTCCGCGGCTGGGTTGCGGAATGTAATAAACTGGATTCTGACTCATAATCTGTATTGAATCTTCCCTGCGGCTTGCATTGTGCTCAACGGGATTCATTTTCAAAATTCAGGCATAATAGGACAAAAAATGAACAAAACCCGGCAGGTGGATCAGAAATATGCCAACAGCAATTGGAACTTGCTGCGTTCCACGCTGAATTGGGCCTATGATGCATCTGTCCCCACTCAATATTTGAAGCAGAGTCATTATGTGTCCGGGCAGTCGGCCTTTTTGATTCGTGCTGGGGGTGTTCGGGTAACTACCGATAGAGGTACAATGTCGGCAGGTGTGGGGCAATGGGTGTTTCCACGGGAGGGACTTCGCACTCTCGAATTCGAGCCGGACACATGGGTGTTATCGATGAATTTCAATCTCTCCTGGTCTGGTGAGTATCGCATGTTCGACTGGGATGTAGCCGAGACCTGTGAGGCTGCAGATATTCCACTGATGGAGGAGAGTGCGGTAGAACTGATTCACTTATTGGAAGACCGCTACGGGATCACTCGTACGGGATTGTTGTCGGAAAAGATCGGGTTGCGGGACCACTTTATTATTCGCCAGAGATTTTATGACTGGTTGTTGGTCTATCTCGAATGGCTGGAGAACAGAGGTCACTTTTTGGAGCAATTACGAAAAGTGGATGTCCGTTTGTTGCGGGCTGTTCGTTATCTGGACAATCTGGATT
>CAZYDZ010000319.1:0-1598 GCA_964646535.1 uncultured Opitutaceae bacterium | reverse complement strand
CACAAGGCCCCAAGGTACTGGAATTCAATGTGCGCTTTGGCGATCCCGAAACACAAGTGTTGCTGCCTCTGCTGCAACCAGACCCACTGGCCATTTTCCATGCTGTCGCCAACGGCTCACTGGGGCAGATCACACCCGAGTGCAAACCTGGTTATGCCATGACCGTGGTACTTGCGGCCGAAGGCTACCCTGAAAAACCAATCACGGGAGCCGTAGTCACCCTTCCCTGCTCCCAATTGGAAAATGCCACTCTCTACCATGCGGGAACACGGCTGGATGAACAAAATCAGGACATTCAGGTCGCAGGCGGACGCGTGTTCAACTGCACAGGTTACGGCAATTCATTGTCAGAAGCGGCAAAATACGCCTACGCACTGGTGGACCAGGTGGATTTCGCTGGCAAACAATACCGTAGGGACATAGGGCACAGGGAACTCAAACGCACCGCTGTATCCTGAACTGCACACGCGGTGTGGGGCAAAATTCGTATCTTCCAACAAGGTATGTAGTTGCCAAAGAATGTATGGGTTTGCTACTCATGATGACACTGAAATTGCTTTTTGCAGTATAACCTACTAAAAATTTATCCAATCAACCATCTCCATGCACAGTAACCGGGTATTCAAACTGGCTGCTGTAGAAACCAAAGAAAGGACTCTACCTTGGACTTAAAAGAAATTCGCCAGATCATCGAAATGATGAAACGCTCCGAGTTGACTCGATTTGAGATCGAGGAATCGGGTTTGCGTTTGAAAATTTGCCGTGATATCGCCCAACAGGCATCCACGATCACCCATACATGGCCGCCGCAAGCCTATGCTCCACAACTGCCCGCTGGCTATCCCGTTCCAGGCCTGCAGCCTGGTCACCAAAACGAGGGCGCCAATGGCAACGGAGCAGCCAACAACGAAGATGAAGGCCCTGTGGACTACATCACTTCGCCGATGGTAGGCACCTTCTATCGGGCGCCATCTCCTGATTCCACTCCATACGCGGACGTCGACACACAAGTGAATGAAAACAGCATTGTCTGTATCATTGAGGCCATGAAAGTCATGAATGAAATTTCTTCGGAAAAAGAAGGAAAAGTCATTGAGGTTCTGGTCAGCAACGGCGAAGCCGTTGAATACGGACAGAAACTGTTCAAAATACGCCCTAACTGATCTCTTCTGCTGAATGATTCAAAAAATCCTAATTGCCAATCGCGGAGAGATCGCACTGCGTATCGTTAGGGCTTGTCGCGAGCTGGGTATTAAAACCATCGCGGTATACTCCGAGGCAGATGAACAATCCCTACACGTACAACTGGCAGACGAGGCCATCTGTATCGGTCCCGCAGCATCCACAGACAGTTATCTGAGGGCAGACCGAATCCTGAGCGCAGCCGAGCTGACTGACGTGGACGCCATTCATCCAGGTTACGGATTTCTCGCGGAGAATGCCGACTTCGCAGAACAATGCGAAACCTGCAACATCAAATTTATCGGTCCCCGCTCCGCCGCCATTCGTCAGATGGGCGATAAGGCGGTAGCCAAGGAAACCGTAAAAAAAGCGGGAGTACCAACCATTCCGGGTAGCGACGGACCCGTAACATCAGA
>CAZYDZ010000318.1:0-1603 GCA_964646535.1 uncultured Opitutaceae bacterium | reverse complement strand
AATGTGCACGGAAACAGGGGTGTGGATTTTCTCCTGGGCGGAGACTTCATGAAAATCAATGTGCAGGAATTCGTCGTTGCGGTTGTTGCGCTGGACTTCCTGAATGAGGGATGTGTGGGACTTTTTGCCGTCGATGCGTACATCGATGATCGCAGTTGTGCCAAGCACCTGTTTCCACAGTTTCTTGAATTCAGCAGTGGAAACTGCGAGACTTTGGCTGCCGTCCCGCCCGTACATTACGGCAGGAATGAAGCCGTCACGGCGCAATTGACGGGATTTACGGCTCCCGGAGCTATCGCGGGAAGTGGCATTTAAGGTTACCGATTTCATGGTTTCGCTGCTGTAAACTTGAGAAATTTAGAGAAAAAGGAAAGATGCAAACAAGGATTCCCGATACAGGCAAGCATAAAATTGTTGGTCTCCGGAACTTGACACTGTCGGGCAGGGAAGGAAGGATGCGTAATCATGAAGTTTGTCTATAAGTCAATGGGGTTGTTGGCAGGTTTGGTTTTGGCTCTCACGGTGCACGCGGAGACTGGAGAAACGCAGGCAAAGGATTCTCCTGCCGCCACTTTCACCAATGGCATTGGCATGAAGATGATCCGGGTGGAGCCAGGCAGCGTGAAGGGTACGGAACATGCGTGGACCAGCAAGAGTTACCTGAATCGGGGGGTGCGGGACGTGAAGATAGAAGAGGGGTATTATCTTGCCGCCACGGAGTTGACCCAGAAGCAATGGGGTGAGGTCATGGAGAAAAATCCGAGCAAGTTCCAGGGAGACGATTTGCCAGTGGAAAGAGTGTCGTGGACTGAAGCCATGGAGTTCTGTAAGCAACTGACCGAGAAGGAGCGTCGTGCCAAGCGTTTGCCCCAGGGCTATCGTTACACCCTTCCGACGGAGATGCAGTGGGAATACGCCTGCCGCGCAGGCAGCTCAAAGGATATTGAGGGCGACTTGCAGGACCAGGCGTGGATTCTCAGTAACAGCAACCGCAAACCGCAGGCGGTTGCGGGCAAGGCACCCAATCCCTGGGGTTTTTACGACATGTACGGCAATGTGTGGGAGTGGTGCGAGAACAAGGTGGAGAGCTATGATTATCTGGCTAATCGAGGGGGTAGTTGGGCCTCTAAGCCTGAGGACTGCCGCGCTGGGGTGCGCGGCTGGAATAGCGAACGGGATAAGATGCCGACACTGGGGTTCCGTCCCGCTCTGGTCAAAGCGAATTGAGCGACTGATTCGGCACCTGCCTGCTGCGCTATGAACCGGGTATATATCAAGACCTACGGCTGCCAGATGAATGAACGCGATTCGGACGCGGTCGCGACCCTGCTGCGCCAGCGCGGATACGATATTGTAGGTTCGGAAGTGGATGCGGATGTGGTTTTGTTGAATACTTGCAGTGTGCGCGACCAGGCGGAGCAGAAGGCCATCGGCAAAGCAGGATTTCTGACAGTCAGGGGGAAGAAGCGCAATCCGAACCTGGTGGTGGGCATCATGGGATGTATGGCGCAGAATAGGGGCGCCGATCTGTTGGATAGCTTGCCAGATCTCGATTTGGTGGTGGGGACGCAAAAATTTCATCGGGTACCCGATCACCTGGAGA
>CAZYDZ010000317.1:0-1627 GCA_964646535.1 uncultured Opitutaceae bacterium | reverse complement strand
CAGGGACACAAAGGAGGAAAGCATACCCGGCACCAGCATGCAGCATCCTATCCCCCATCGTAATCCCTGCCTTAGGAAATCTCTCCGATCCAATTCCATATGCTTTTCCTATCGTGCAATAGAATGATCGGAAAAACAAGCGCTTCTACAGATTTTCTCCATCTCACCTATTACGCCTTACTGGATACACCCTGTTTCTTTATGTCCTTCTTCTGCGACTGCAACAACTTCCGATATTGTGACGGCGAATAGGATGTCGCTTCTTTAAACAACTTACTGAAGTAGGTTTGATGGGCGAGGCCAATAGTGGCTGCGATTTCCTTCATCGACAGAGTGCCCTGATTGAATAAAGCACGCGCCTTTTCCATTCTCCACTGTCTAACGGTTTCGCTCAAAGATTCCCCGCAACAGGCACGATACTGATGAGTCAGGGCCGACAGGGATACTCCCAGCTTATCCGCCAGTCGCTGACTGGAAAATTTCTCATCCGTCCGTTTGTCCAACATCTGCCATACAGCCTGTCTCCACGGATGCACGCGCAATACTGCATGGGGAATTCGCACCGGAATATGCTCCTGCGCATGAAGCTGTACCAAAGCGCCCAGAATGTGATACAATAACGAGTGCAAAAAAAAGGATCGCTCCGAACTACCATTTTGTGCCACATGAGCCAGTTCCTGAATCTTTTGCCGAATCACTTGCCCGGGATCGCTCAATATACAAAAACCTTGTTTTCCTGTTAGTGTCCTCAATATAGAGGGCTTACCGGTTTCTTCAATCAGCAACCAGGACCAGCATATCAGACGCCCTACTTCCAGTTTCTCCTCATAAACAGTATTGGGCGCATACAAGGCTACAGAATTCTCGTCGCGTGAATAGACTTGCCCATTGATTTTCACTCTCCCGTTCATCGGTCCGGTATCCAACGCCCAATACCGATGACAGGAGCGGTGCCACCCGGGATTGCGATATACGTCTTCAGAGGCCTCTAGATAACGTACACGATAACGGCATATGGACCAATGCCCAATGGGAATACGAACCGAAGTCAATGGCAATATACTCATCTTAGCCTGAAAAGATAAATGATTGCCGAATTTTGTAAATATTGAACATCGTACTTGCTCCTTCCCGCTCAAACCCTGTTTGCATACATCATTCATTACGTTCACAGGCCTCATGAAAATTTCCCAAGTCATTTGTCAAATTCTGCGCATTAATACCATAGAACAGAAAACTGCGGGTACGCAGGATACCCTGCTGATTCGCATACGTACCGAATGCGGCCTGGAAGGAATCGGCGAAGCGGATGCCTCTCCGGAAATCATCAAGGCAATCATAGATGCCCCATACAGTCATAACATTGCCTGCGGTCTGCGCGAACTGCTGCTTGGCATGAACCCTCTGGAAATCGATCTGATCCGCGAAAAACTCTATCGGCGCACCATGTATTTTGGTCGCCGCGCAGTCGGAGTGGTCGCCATGGCAGGCATTGACATGGCGTTGTGGGATCTGATGGGAAAACATTTTCAGCAACCCATTCATCGTTTATTGGGAGGCAAACGACATGATACGATTCCAGCCTACGCCTCTATGCTGTTTGGTCGCGATGGCGCAGAAACCTATG
>CAZYDZ010000316.1:0-1638 GCA_964646535.1 uncultured Opitutaceae bacterium | reverse complement strand
GATCCTGTAGGAGCAGCTTTATGCCGCGACCCGAACATGGTGTAAGTCTGGTCGCGGCATAAAGCCGCTCCTACAGGGTAAGACCAGCGCCGAATGGCTTGAAAAAATTGACACTTTGGCAAACCGAAGACACAATCAGGGATAGTCTATGGTCACCATCAAAACATATTCGGATCTGGACGAGGCGCTGATGGCTCAGGCCTGGCTGGAATCCAACGGGGTCCAGTCTTTTATTCCTGATGAGATGACGGCTTCAGCACTGCCCAACCTTGGCGTGTTCAGCGGGGTTCGACTGCAGGTGGATGAGGAAGACGAAGCAAAAGCATTGGATATTCTGGAAACCCCGCCATCAGAATCGCCCGCGTCATAAGAGCATGACCTGCCTATCGGGCAGGTGGGTACTTGCGCAGTTTTCGTTGCAGGGTTCTTCGCTCTATGCCCAGTCTGCGCGCCGCTTCACTGACGTTTCCCTGCACGTCCGTCAACACCCGTTGGATATGCTCCCATTCCACTCTCTCCAAACTCGGAATGGATACATGGGAAGGTATTACAAGCTCGCTGTTTTCCCGCTCCATAAACAATGCCTGTTCAATCTCCTCCGCTCCTGCAGGCTTCGTCAGATAGTCGACTGCCCCTTGGCGCAACGCCTCCTTGGCTGTCCCGATACTGCCGTAGCCTGTCAAGATCAGTATGCGTAAACCTGGTTGCAGAACGCGCAGTTCCTGAATCAGCGCCAGACCGTTGCAATCTGGCATGCACAGATCCACAATAGCCGCGTCAAACCGTTGCTGTCGCCCTTTCTGAGACGCAACAGCGCCCCCTTCCGCGGTTTCCACACAATATCCCCGATGCCGAAACGCCTGCGCCAACCGTTCCCGAAAACGTTCGTCATCATCGACGATTAACAGGGATTTATCCTGTTCAGACTTTATTGCGGTGAGTTCCATGGAAAAATCATTCGCATTACCGTGCCGCTCCCCACATGGGATTCACAGCGCAATCGTCCTCCGTGGTTTTCACAAAAAGTACGGGTGAGAAACAGCCCCAGTCCCATCCCTGCTCCCTGCTTTTTCGTGGTGAAAAATGGTTTCCCCAATTGCGTCACAACATCCGTGGCCATGCCTGTCCCGCGGTCGCGCACATGGAGTTGAATTTCTCCTGCATCACGCGTCCACTCCAACTCCACCTGTTCTCCCGCGGCAGATGCTTCAAACGCATTCTTCACCAGTACGGCGAGCGCGGAGAGAAGCCCATGAGGCGGCAAGTAGAGCTTTCCAGGATTTTTATCCACTTTCCATATCAGACGATCATGAAGTGGCTTGCTGAGAAACAGGGGCAATTGTTCACGCAACAGGACAGGAGTAATCTCAATAGGTTTCTCTTCAATCGACCCCGATGTTTTTTCCCCGAGATTCAGCAACACCTGGCGGCAGCGCGCCACTTCCTCGCGAATCAATTTTGCATCCGACTTACATTGCCCCTCACCGCAGACATTACAGGCATGCCGTTCCAACTCCTCGCTCACAACAGCAATGGTTCCGAGCGGAGTTGCCAGCTCGTGTGCCACACTTGCTGCCAGAGTGGCCAGGCTGGCCATGCGCTGCCCCTCTTGTATCTCCTGCGCCATCTGCTTCATCG
>CAZYDZ010000315.1:0-1652 GCA_964646535.1 uncultured Opitutaceae bacterium | reverse complement strand
GACGCAGCCGGGGTCGTCGATCATGCCGGGGAAGGTCAATCCGGTGATGAGCGAAATGTTGATTCAGGTGGGTATTTACGTTCAGGGATTGAGCCAGGTGGTGGCGATGTCCGGACGCGATGGACACTTTGAGCTGAACGTGACGATTCCTCTGATTGCGCACAGTTTGCATGAATCCATTCACTGCCTGGCTCAGGGAAGCCGCGTGTTTGCCGATCAGTGTGTGGCGGGTATTGAGCCGAACCGTGAACGTTGCCAGGAGCTGGTGAGTCGCTCGCTGATGTTGGTGACTGCGTTGAATCCCTATATCGGATACGACAAGGCAGCTTATGTGGCCAAAAAGGCATTCAGCGAAAACAAGACCCTGCGGGAAATCGTGCTTGCTGAAAAGCTGATGAACGAGGCCGATCTCGACAAAGCACTTGATCCGATGGACATGATTCGTCCGAAGGGATAAAAAGTATATCGTTTTACTATGCCCCCTCCCAGCAGGTCATTTCCCGTGTCCGTATCATCGGATGACTTGTTGGAGAGGGGGCCTTTGTTTCATACAAAGGGGATTACCAAAGTCTATTCTGGTGGTGAGGTGGAGGTGCGCGCGCTGGATGGAGTGGACCTGGATTTGCACCGAGGGGAACTGGTGGTGTTGCTCGGGGCGTCTGGCAGCGGCAAGTCCACTTTGTTAAATATTCTGGGAGGACTGGACTTACCCACTTCAGGAGCACTGACCTATAAGGGGCGCGACCTTACACAGGCCGACAGTGCAGAGTTGACCCGTTTTCGACGGGATTCGATCGGTTTTATTTTTCAGTTTTACAACCTGATTCCGAGTCTGACCGCGCGTGAAAATGTATCGCTGATTACCGAGTTGGCGCCCAACCCGATGAGGCCCGAAGAGGCGTTGGGGCTGGTCGGTTTACAGGACCGCATGGATCATTTCCCTTCGCAAATGTCAGGGGGGCAACAGCAGCGTGTGGCGATCGCACGGGCGATTGCGAAACGTCCTGAAGTCTTGCTCTGTGATGAGCCGACTGGAGCATTGGACGTGCGCACGGGGATTACTGTACTGGAAGCCATCGAACAGGTGAATCGCAGCTTTGGTACGTTGGTGGTGATTATCACGCACAATGCGGTGATTGCAGATATGGCGGATCGGGTGATTCACCTGTCGGATGGAAAAATTACCGAAATTCAGCACAATAGCGAACGCTGCGCCGTCAGCTCGCTCGCCTGGTAATCCTGCCGATGATGCGCGTGCTGGATTTGAAACTGCTGCGGGATTTGGGGACAATCAAGGGACAGGTCATCTCGATTGCCATGGTGATGGCGTGTGGGTTGGCCGTGATGATTATGGCGCGTGGCCTGGTGGTTTCGATGGAGAATACCCGTGACCGTTATTATCAGGAACATCGTTTTGCTGACATCTTTGTGGATCTGAAACGGGCTCCTAACACGTTGCGTACCCGTCTGGCAGAGATTCCGGGTGTTTCCTCTGTGGAGACACGGGTGCGGGGGATCATGACATTGGATATCCCGGGAGTCCCCGATATGGTGGATGGCGAGATTTTTTCTCTGCCGGAAGATCGGCCTCAACAACTGAATTTGCTCTATTTGCGGAAAGGGCGTTTGCCCAAGCTGGGGAGTCGCGATGA
>CAZYDZ010000314.1:0-1671 GCA_964646535.1 uncultured Opitutaceae bacterium | reverse complement strand
TGGCGGACCATTCATGTTGTTCGGTTTCGAGTGCTTCAATCTCTCCAGGTAATGCTTCCAGTTCCCAGCGTTCACGGTTGAGGAATTTGCGTGATTTGCCGGAGGCTGTATCGCGGTTTGGAGTAGATACAGGCTTGGAGTCGGAAGCTTGGTTGCCTGATTTGGTCTGTTTCTTCTGATGGGCCTTTAGTGCCAGATAGTCATCATATCCACCCGTGACTGGAATGATCTGTCCATTGCCTTCGAGGACGATCAGTTCTGTGACGACAGAGTTGAGAAAAGCACGGTCGTGTGAGACCAGTATCAAGGTGCCGGAGTATTCGGACAGCTTTTCTTCCAGTAGTTCCAGCGTTTCCTGATCCAGATCGTTAGTCGGTTCATCCATCACCAGCAGGTTGAACGGGCGGGTAAACAGACGAGCCAGTAATAAACGGTTTTTCTCACCGCCGGAGAGTTGTTTGATCGGTGAACGGGCACGGTCTGGGGTAAACAGGAAATCTTTCAAGTAGGTCATCACATGAATCAGGCGACCATTGATTTCCACACTCTCATTGCCGTCGGCGATATTGTCCGCCACCGTTGCGTCCACATCCAATGTTTCGCGCAATTGGTCGAAATAGGCGATACGCAGATTGGTGCCGTGCAAGACCTTGCCGGATTGTGGTTTCAGCTCACCGAGCAGCAGGCGCAACAGAGTGGTCTTGCCTGTGCCGTTGGCACCGACAATGCCGATGCGGTCCCCGCGTGCGATCAGCCAGGAGAAGTCTTTGGCGATCGTTTTGTCCGGGTACTGAAAGGAGAGATTTTCGACTGCGACTACTTTGACCCCGGAGCGATCCGCTTCCTCGATTTCCATGTGCACCGAACCCAGTCGGCTGCGGCGGGCCCGGTGTTCCTCGCGCATCGCTTTCAGAGCGCGTACGCGGCCCTCATTGCGGGTACGGCGGGCCTTGATTCCCTGGCGTATCCAGGCCTCTTCCTGGGCCAGTTTTTTGTCAAACACTGCTTGTTGGCGAGCTTCCCCGGCGAGCCAGGCCTCCTTGCGTTGCAGATAAGTTGGGTAGTCGCATTGCCAGTTCGTCACGGCTCCGCGATCCAGATCGAGGATACGGGTGGCCAGTTTCTGCAGGAACATCCGGTCGTGGGTAATGAACAGGATAGCGCAGCGCAGTTGCGGAAGGAACTCTTCCATCCAGGTGATCGAGGGGACATCCAGATGGTTGGTCGGTTCATCCAGTACCAGCAGATCCGGCTCCTGAATCAGGGCGTAGCCGAGCAACGCACGGCGCTTGTTGCCGGAAGAAAGGGTCTCAAATCGATCTGTGAAATTCAGTCCCAGTGCCGCCGCAATCTTGTCCTCCCGCACCTGAATTTCCCATTCCTGCAGGGAGGTTCCTTGCATCGCCTGATGCCATAAGGTGGTGATCTCTCCCTGATATTGATGATCGACCTCCTGTGGGAGCGAGGCGATGCGGACGCTTGGTTGTCTTTCGATTTCGCCGAAGTCCGGCGTAATCTCACCGGATACAATTCTCAGCAATGTAGACTTGCCGGTCCCATTACGGCCGACCAGACAGATCCGTTCTCCCGGTAAAATTTCAAAACTGACACCATCGAGTAGAGGTGCCCCACCATACCCATGGCGAATATTGCGCAAAGCGAGCATGGGAC
>CAZYDZ010000313.1:0-1695 GCA_964646535.1 uncultured Opitutaceae bacterium | reverse complement strand
CCAACATCAAGGTGGACAGCGGATAGTAGATCATCGGCTTGTCATACACTGGCAGCAGTTGCTTGCTGACTACCTGTGTCACCGGATGCAAACGTGTCCCCGCTCCACCTGCCAATATGATTCCTTTCATAAATGTCGTCTGTTTACGCTTTGGAAAAGCGGCTATAGCTACCACCCGTTCCCCTGCAAGGCAAGAGAAACCCATCACCCGGGTTTCCACTCTTTTTCTGTAACAAACAATTTACAGAGTTGACAGAGCTTTCCGATTTTTTCCATATAGGCGTTGTTCACGGGTTCACGGAAACTGGTTCAGGTTGTCCAGTTGGCCCTGGGGGAAAAGAAGCTAATGGTTTCACCTCCGAACTTCTTTATCAGAATTTCATTCTTTGCCAGCACCCTCGTATCTGGCTTTTCTCATGTCCAATAACCCATCCTCCGCTTCTCAGGAGGTTCCGGTGGAAGGTATCCTGGAGATTCACTCTCAGAAAACAGGTACCCTGCTGGATCCGAAACGCAATGGTCGTCCCCATGCGTCCGACACGTTTGTGCCGCGTGAATTGATCCGTCGGTTCAAGCTGCGCAAAGGCAGCATGATCCGAGGCACTGCCATCAAGGAGAGCCGCTTCCCCAACGCAAAATTGCGCTTTGTGGAAACGGTCGACGGATTGCCACCGGAAGACCGCAAGCGGCTCTCGGACTTTTCCGCCCTGACCACTATTGCTCCGGACAAACAGTTACGCCTGGAAACCAAAGATGCCCGTCTGACCAACAGGGCGCTGGATTTGTTCTGCCCGATCGGCAAAGGACAGCGCGGACTGATTGTCGCGCCTCCACGCACAGGCAAAACCACCATCCTGCGAGATCTGGCAGTCGGCGTGTTGGAAAACCATCCCGAATGTCATGTCATGATGGTGCTGATTGACGAGCGCCCCGAGGAAGTGACTGATATGAAGCGTACTGTCGGCGCAGAGGAGTTTGCCTCTTCCAATGATGAGGATATTCCCAATCATATCCGTATCGCTGAAATTGCCATTGAGCGCGCCCGCCGCCTGCTGGAAACGGGCAAGGATGTGGTGATTCTACTCGATTCCATCACCCGTCTCGCCCGCGCTTACAACAATGCCAAGGGAGGCAGTGGCAAAACCATGACGGGAGGTCTGGATTCACGAGCGCTTGAAAAGCCGCGACAAATCTTTTCCGCAGCCCGCAATACGGAAGAAGGCGGCAGCATTACCATCATCGCCAGCGCCCTGATCGAAACAGGCAGCCGCATGGACGAACTGATTTTCCAGGAGTTCAAGGGAACAGGCAACATGGAAATGGTACTCGATCGCAAACTGGCTGAATTGCGTATCTGGCCTGCCATTAACATCAACTCCTCAGGCACGCGACGCGAGGAATTACTCATCCCCGCCAACAAACTGGAAAGCATCCATTTCTTCCGCAGGGCTCTTGCTTCCCTCAAAACAGAGGACGCAGCGGAAGCCATGGTGGGACGCCTGTCCAAGACAAAAACAAATGAAGAGTTTCTTTCCTTATTGAATCGTTGACAAGATGCCTTCGGTTTTGTCATTTTGGCCCCTTTGAGCGGTCTTTGAAGTAGTGTCACACTGACACCAACAGACAACTTTCAGACATATAGTATTAAGCTTAATCCAGCAGATGCAAAGTTTTGGCGATCAATGCCTGGATATG
>CAZYDZ010000312.1:0-1764 GCA_964646535.1 uncultured Opitutaceae bacterium | reverse complement strand
CCCGTTCAGCAGTTGCCACCAGGTGTCGGGAGCAAGCTGTTCGGCTCTGTGTTGGGAGGGGATGCCCAGTTGTTGCCAGCGTTCCACGGCCTGGTGGGCCAGTGGCTGGGTGGAAGCTTCCTTTTTTAACAGTGAGAGCGCCTGTTTGCGTCGTTTGCCGAACAGGGAGCGCAGGAGAGTACGCGCCTCCCCATTGAGAATGCGCGGTTGTGGCAGGCGTTCCAATACCAGAAGAACCGAGTCGACATCAGGTTGTGGGTAAAAACAGTGACGCGACACAGCGTGTCCCGGCCGTCGACGATAGGTGAGATCAAGAAGAATGCTGATGACTCCGAACTGCTTGGTGTCATGCGTTGCGGTGAAGCGGTCGGCTGCTTCCTTTTGCAGCATCAGTACCATCAGGGCAGGCAACGGGTCAGCGATCACTTTTTCCATCCACGGTGTGGAAATGGCATAGGGGAGATTGGCAATGATTTTGAAGTTTTCCCCCGAAAACCCTGCGCGGGGAGATTTGAGGGCGTCTTCTTCCTGTAAGTGAAAACGGTCAGCGTAATGAGGAACGACCTGTTCCCTGAGATAAGCTGCCAGGCGGGTATCCTTTTCCACTGCCCATAGGTGGGTTCCTGCCTGCAGCAGAGCCTGGCTGAGTGTACCCAGGCCAGGGCCCACTTCCACGATTTGATCGCCCGCCTGCACCCGTCCCAGTTCCAGGCTTTTGCGAACCAGATTGGGGTCGACCAGAAAGTTCTGTCCCAGCGCTTTTTGCGGATGATGCCCCCGGGATTGCAGCAGGTTGCGCGTGCGTGTCAGGGTCAGCGGTGCGCTTTCCGTTGAATCACTCATGTGGGAATCAACGCGGCAGTTGCAGCGAGCGCAGGAACCTCTCGGTGTCGTCGGCACGCATCAGGGCTTCACCGACGAGCAGAGTGTCCGCTCCCGCATTCAGTGCGCGTTCAGCATCCTCTACCGTGCGGATACCGCTCTCGCAAATACGTACTTTGTCTGCGGGGATTTGTGGGATCAGCGCTTCACTGATCGCCAGATCAATCTCGAATGTTTTCAGATCGCGGTTGTTCACGCCGACGATTTTCGGGGAAAACGCCAATGCACGATCCAGTTCCCGTTGATCATGCACCTCGAACAGGGAGTCGAGTTTGGCGAGTTTGGCGGTGTCAAACAGGATGCGGATTTCCTCATCGTTGAGGGCGGCGATGATAATCAGGATGGCGCTGGCGCCTGCTTCTGCCGCTTCCACCACCTGAATTGGGTGAAAAAAGAAGTCCTTGCGCAGGGTGGGCGGGGTATCGGGTCGACCAGATAACAGATCGTTTACTTCCCACAAGTCGCGGATGTTACCGCCAAAATAAGGCTCATCAGTCAGAACCGAGATGGCATCGGTGCCCGCATTGTAGTAGTTGCGGGCTTGTTCCACCGCGCTGGCCTGGGCTGCAATATCGCCAGCGGAAGGCGAGCGGCGTTTGATCTCGGAAATGACACTCAAACGGTCGGGATTTTTGAGTCTGTCGAAGAACGAAGGGCGCGTACGGGCGTTTTGAGCCAGTCGGGTCAGTTCGCTTTCCCTGATCGGGCGAATCCGTGGAGCCACCTCCCGACGTTTGCAGTTCATGATTTCCTGAAGTTTGTCCATTCTGCTCTTGCTATGCGTGTGAATCAAAGTTTCCTTTGTAGCACATACAGAAGAGAATTGTGAAGGAAATCGAGCAACTTCGACAAACAGTAGCAACCTTGCGTGGACCCAATGGG
>CAZYDZ010000311.1:1348-1779 GCA_964646535.1 uncultured Opitutaceae bacterium | reverse complement strand
CCGTTTTGTAGTCCAAAACGGCAAACCTCACTTAATTTTTCCCGCGTCATTGGTAGACGGAGCCAAGCCTGTGATTCACCGTATGCCGCCGCGTTATCCTGCCTATTTTTTCCCTGAAAAACCAGTGATTGCTCCCAAAAGCATTCAGGCTCCAGTCGTGCGAGGCAATGAGGCGGTCATGGTCATGGACTGGGAGTCGGGAGGACGTAACACCCGACAGTTACAAGGGTTGCTGGTAGTGGGCAAGCCATCGGATGGCCAGCCGTATACCGTCTATCGGGTTGATGCGCCGCGCGAAGATGAATCCGGAGGAGCTGTTGACGTGGAGGAAGAAGTTTCTTCTACCGTAGCCAGTGCCGCGGGGGGGGGTGGCTCTATCTGGCAGCAACGTTGGCAGGGGCGCGAGGAACAACTGCCCGGTTTGGGGACGA
>CAZYDZ010000311.1:0-1338 GCA_964646535.1 uncultured Opitutaceae bacterium | reverse complement strand
TGTGACTCTGTATGGAGGCAGTGGAGAGATTACAGGGCTGGGCATGGCTCTGATGTTGGCGTTTCTGGGTGGACTGATATTGAACGTTATGCCGTGCGTGTTTCCTGTGCTCGGATTAAAGGTGATGGGGTTTGTCAAACAGGCAGGAGGAGATCCGGTAAAAATTCGTTGGCATGGGTTGGTGTTTACACTGGGTGTGGTTCTTTCATTCTGGGTATTGGTCGGTATTCTCCTGTTGCTGCGTTCCACATTGGGCGAGTCACTGGGTTGGGGCTTTCAGATGCAGGACCCCTTCTTCATTGCCCTGGTGGTCATGCTGTTCTTTTTCTTCGGACTAAGCCTGAGCGGAGTGTTTGAGTTTGGATCTTCCTTCATGTCAGTGGGGGGTAAGGCGCAAAGCCGTGATGGATATGTGGGATCGTTATTCTCGGGGATCTTTGCGACACTGGTGGCGACTCCGTGCGTCGGTCCGTTTCTGGGACCCGTGCTCGGGTTTACCCTGACTTTGGAAGTCTATGAGGTGATTCTGGTGTTTACCTTTCTGGCGCTGGGGCTTTCGTCTCCTTATCTGCTGGCGGCGTTTTTTCCAAAAATACTTGCAATTCTGCCCAAACCTGGCGGCTGGATGGAAACGTTTAAGCAGTTGTTGGCATTCCCCATGTATGTGGCAGCCATTTATTTCCTGTGGTCGTTCGGTAAGCAGACTGCCAGTGTCGATAATATCATCGGGTTTTTGGTCTCATTGTGGCTGATTGCAATGGCAGCCTGGGTATGGGGACGCTGGGCTGTCCCTTCACGCAGGAAGCCCGTGGGCCGCCTCGGGCTGTTGGCCGCTTGGTTATTGATTGCGGGAGCCGTTGCGATTGCCTGGCAGGTTTCGGAGATCGATGAACAGAGATTGGCGCAATTGGCAGAGATCGAGCAGAAAAATACGATAAACGGGGAATGGATGCCGTTTTCTCCAGAGGAATTGGAAAGAGCGCAGCAACAGGGAAAAGCCGTGTACGTGGACTTTACGGCAGCCTGGTGCGCGGTTTGTCAGGCAAACAAACTGATTGCGTTTGAAGGGCTTGGCTCAGACAAAGTGTGGCAGGCTATACATGAGCTGGATGTGGTGATGATGCGCGCCGACTGGACCAGCAAGGATCCTGTCATTTACCACTATCTGCAATCCTTTGGACATGCAGGTGTCCCGCTGAACATCCTGTATTTACCGCCTCACCAGTCACAAAAACCCATTGTCATGCCCGCGTTACTGTTCCCCGATACCGTGTTGCAGGCACTGGAGAGAATTGAGTAAAGCGAAAACAAAGGGAGAAACCGGAAGGCCACTAGTTT
>CAZYDZ010000310.1:0-1792 GCA_964646535.1 uncultured Opitutaceae bacterium | reverse complement strand
CAAGCGGGAGATGATCGTCAGGCAGTATTACCCAGCGCAACCCGTTGCTGAAGGTACCCTGCTCCACCGTGACCTCAACAGGAGCCGCCGCTTTCCATTGCTTACCTTGATTGCGGGCAGACTCAGGGTTTAGGGTCAAGGTCAGCGACAGGCTGCTGTTCAACCAGGTTTCAGCAACCCGCACCACTTCCTCCACACGCACCTTTTGCAATAAGGCCAGTTGATTGCGACTAAAGTACACATCGCCTGCCAGGCACTCGGATGATCCCAGCATGTTGGCCTGTCCGCTAATCTGGGTACGGGAGCGTATCTCTCTCGCAAATGCCTTCTGCACGACTTGCGCCACCCTTTCCCTGTTCAATCCCTGTCCGTGTCGAACCGACTCCAGAACAGTGGGTATCGCCTGTAGCACAGCATCCCGTTTGTCGGGATCGGCAACAAAACTAATATAAAACAATCCTGTGCTTCCCGAATTCCATGCGAACGCATAAATCTCATGAACGAGTTTTTGTTTTTGCCTTAATTCCTGCCATAAAATGGAACTTTCTCCCGACCCCACGATATCGGCCAACACACGCAAGGCCAAACTGTCCTCATGCGAAAATCCGGGTATTGAAAAAACCTGTACGCCACGGGTGACTTGATAATCGCCGAAATCGTGCTGCACCCGCTGGCTGGCGGCCGCGGGCTCATCGGGAATGGTAATGTCTGCCAGAAAACCACGCGGCTGATCTTCCCATAGACGGCGAATCTGCTGTTCCATCTGCTCCACGTCCAAATCCCCGACCATGACCAGAATCATGTTATTGGGCACATAACGGGATTGGAAATATTCAATCAGGTCTTCCCTTTTTAATTGAAGAAACAGATCGCGGTAACCAATAATGGGATACTGATAAGGATGCACCCGAAATGCCGTGGCAAACAGCTTTTCGGAAAGAACAGAATCAGGGTCATCATCCCGCATATCAATTTCACGCAGGATGACATTGCGCTCACGCTCCACTTCCTCCCCTGGAAACGCAGGGTGCCGCATCATGTCGGACAGGATTTCCAGCGTACGCGGGGCGGATTCGGATGGAGAGTCAATATAATACACGGTTCGATCAAACGAAGTGTACGCATTAAAATAGCCCCCCAACAGATGCACTTCCTCCTGGATATCGCGCCCGTTGCGGGATGTCGTTCCCTTGAACATCATGTGTTCCAGATAGTGGGAAATGCCACTGCCCAGAAAGCGCCCTTCATGTATGCTGCCCGTCTTCACCCAAAACTGTGTGGAGACCAGAGCATGGCGGCGATCTGCTTTCAGGATGACCGTCAGTCCATTGTTTAAGACGATGCGATGTACTCGCTCGCGTTCGTATAGGAATTCCAGGTTCATATGATTTCCTGATGTGTGAAACAGTTTCAGATTCAATTCAGCGACGGATCTTCAGGACTATCCAGAATGATCAGCATTTCAGGAGCGGCAGCAATCAACAGCGATCGCCAAAGATCATCACTCTCTTCAATATGGCTGATCGGTTTTCCCTGAAGAGAGGAAACAATCCAGGCACCCTCTCCTATCTCATTCTCCAGTTGCCCTGCCTCCCATCCCGAGTAACCCGAAAATGCACGGATTTCGATGTTTTCCTCCATGATCATTTCCTTTGCCCGTTCCAGGGTGAGTCCAAAGTAGAGTTTGAACATGCTCTCCTCGTGTATCCATTTCCAACCAGTCAGGATAATCTGGTCGCGATGAACGGGGCCACCATCGTACACGGGCACATCCGCCAATACGGGATCAGGC
>CAZYDZ010000309.1:0-1802 GCA_964646535.1 uncultured Opitutaceae bacterium | reverse complement strand
TCCACTTTCAGCTCCTTGGAAATCCTGAGAATCATTGGCAGCTCTGACGGTTGTTCCACCACCAGAATAATCTCCTTGCCGAGTTTGCGGCCTGTCAGAGCCAGACGGATATATTCCTCGTCCTTGTACCCGTTGCAGATCAGCAGCCGTTCGGTGTCGTTGTGCAGGGCCAGGGCAATTACCAGTTCAGGTTTTGAGCCGACTTCAATACCGTAGTCGTACTTTTCTCCTGCCTCGAGTATTTCCTCCACCACTTCCCGCAACTGATTCACCTTGATAGGGAACACACCCCGATAACGGCCGCTATAGCTCTCCTGGGAGATGGCTTTGCGAAAGGCTTCATTGAGCTGAATCACCCGTTTATGCAACAAATCCTGAAAACGTACCACCAGCGGGGCATACAGTTTTTTACTGTGAGCTTCCTGCAACACGTCCCACAGGGCAATTTTTCTGCCATCGCCCATCGGGTCCACACAGGCAAACCCCTTGTCATCCACCGAAAAATGGCCACCGCCCCAGCGTTTGAAGCCGTAAAAGTCTTCCGCCTGACGCGGCGTCCATTCCTTGGAATTGTGATTTTTGGTGTTTTCTTCCATAAAATTGGTTTTTTTTGACAAACAGCATTCCTTGTCTCTCAATGCTTCTGAACTTGCGTTTTGCGTTCAGGTTTCCTTGGATGCTTACCTTATACAGATAAATTGCAATATGACGATGTTTGCTTCTTTCGGAAATCAATTTTTTTCGGAATGTGCTCTTTTCCTACAAGGAGAGGCCGTTCCTGCTGCACCGCAAGGTAACGGCTTCCAGCCTTTGCTGATTATGGTACTGCTTTTTGTCGGGATGTACTTCCTGATTATCGCTCCTCAGCGCAAAAAGCAGAAGGAACATGCCAAGATGGTCGCCGCCCTGAAATCGGGAGATGACGTGCTGACCAGTGGCGGAATTTACGGTACGGTGACCAATATCAAGGCTGACCGCGTTGTCGTCAGGATTGCTGACAATACAAAAATCGAAGTGAATCGAAACTTCATCCAGACTGTACTGGCCCAATCGTCCAACAGTCAGGAATCCTGACTTTTTCTTCTTCGCCCATGTCGCGTTATTTGATCAAAGTCGTTCTGTGCGTATTTTTTCTGGCATTCGCACTGGTAAGTCTATTGCCCTTGAAGGATCGGAATTTCTCAGAGTATGTTCTGAGTAAGGTTGAAACGAATACGGATGAGTGGAAGGCCATGCTCGACAACGCGCAGGTGCGTGTGGATGACGGCAAGAGTCCCACGGTGTTTGTGGCAGTGCGCGAATTGGCCAAGGAGCAGGACATTGACATCACCGAGCGTTATTTCCCCAGTATCCAGGTAGATGCTTCCATTAAACGGGGAGATGCCCGCAACCAGGCGATTTTGCACCATTTGCTTCGCAAATCCCGCGGTAAATTGCAACTGGGGCTCGATTTGCGAGGTGGGGCCAGTTTTGGATTCGCATTGGGCAAGCGCACGGAAGACACCAGTCTAAGCGCGTTGGAAACCCAGTACCTGAGAAAGCAGGATGTCGGTCAGGCCATTGAAATCCTGCGCAAGCGTGTGGATGCGAACGGTGTCGCCGAACCCGTAATCCGCCCCATAGGAGAAGATCGTATTGAAGTACAGTTGCCGGGCGTCAGTACGCGTGATGATCCCACGTTGATTGATACACTGAGCGCTCCCGCACTGTTGACCTTTCACAAGGTGCATCCGTCGATTCCCACCGGGCTCACAGATGAAATTCCCCCCATCGGTTACGATTTTGTACCATTTAAGGATAGA
>CAZYDZ010000308.1:0-1817 GCA_964646535.1 uncultured Opitutaceae bacterium | reverse complement strand
ACCTTTGCGACAACCACTCCCATCGGGCCTGCTGGATTTTCCTGTGGTCGGAATTTTACGTGGCTTTACCTATGAGCAGAGTGTGCGTGCCGTGCAGACCGCATGGAGCGCTGGACTACACCTGATGGAGGTGACGCTGGACACGCCGCAGTCGTGCGAAATCATTGCGACACTGCGCACCAGTGGGCAGAAGCAGCAACACAGTCTGATCGGTGCGGGTACCGTGACCACGTTGGAGGAGGCGGTGCAGGCACACCAGGCCGGAGCCGAGTTTCTGGTGACACCTGTGGCGGAAGAATCGATTGTTCGCTATGCGTGTGAACAAGGATTACCTGTGTTTCCGGGCGCCTTTACCCCGACGGAAGTACATCGTATGTGGCAAGCAGGAGCGACTGCCGTGAAACTGTTTCCCGCTTCCGTGTTGGGATTGGATTATTTCAAGGCTTTGCGCGGACCCCTCTCTCAAGTGGCCATGTTGCCCACCGGTGGAATGGATCTGATGCAGACGCAAATCTGGCTGCGCGCGGGAGCGGTAGGTGCTGGTGTGGGAAGTCCATTGTTTCGCGCCGATTGGATGTCCGAGCCGACAGGCAAGGATATCCGGCAGTCGATTCAGCAATGGCGATCGCAAATCAAAGGGGAGTCTGTATTGAATCTGCCGGTTCCGGAGTGGAAGAAATAGCCACTCTGGGCATACCCAAGACACCGTTTATCCGTTGCTGTTTTCTTCATCCGCTTCTAATACCGCAAACACCGTGTCAAACTGACGTGGGGCCAGGTAAGCATAGCTGGTGGCGAGAGCTATGGGCAGGCGGTCGGCCATCGGGAAACCAGGGCTCCCCAGATTGCAGGCGAGATGATTCCACTCTTGGATTCGCTCATCTGTTACCGTATCCAGTGATTGAAACCAGCTCACAACCTCTTCTTCAGGGGCTTCGCAGATGTTTTCAATATCCTGTTGGGTCAACTGAAAGAATTGCAGGAACTGGGCATCGACTCCCGTTGGATGGCAATAGCGGGCGGCATAATCGTCGCTCAATTGGCCTGCCTTGGCGAGCCGGGATTTGGCGAGAAAACGTGGCAACCAGACACATCCTGCGAGCTGGTCTTTGGGTAATGGCAATTTCATGAACGGATAGTAGTGTCTGGTTTTTAGAGGAACTGCGATATCTATTTTACCAATGGAAGGAGGGGGAAAGGGATCACCACGAAAGGACCCACAAGACACAAAACCGAGGTTGACCGGAATGTAGCTGATAGAATAAAACGCCTTGTATGATGAACTTCTTTGACCCCATTCTGCACATACTGTTTTTAATTGCTTCGTTTTTTGCTCCGCAGGATGCCGTCGAAATTCATGTCAGTGGTCCTGAATTATCCATTCACTGGACACTCACTCCTGATGGCTGGGTTCTTAATGACCAGCGTTGGAGCGTGAAAGCTAATTCGCATATCGTAGCGACGCAATTTCTGGATCACGAAGCCGTGGCGCAGGAATATGATGTATCTGACTATGTTGTGATAAAGACAACAGAGGAGGGGAAGAAAACCCTTGCCGTAAGCGCTCCTGCCACGTTGGAAAAAACGAAAGATGGTTTTGTTTACAGAGAGAAATTCGGTTCTCCAGAAGAAAAAATGTATCGCGTGGTATATAAGAAAAAGGCGCCTAAACCTGCGACTCCATGACACTGAAAGGTCGCTATTTACCTATGGGGTGGTGCTGGTTGAATGTTTGCGAAAAGAGGAGGGGCTTTGGTGAAAATGTTTGCGGAAGCGATTGGTGAAGTAGAAGGGTTCTGCGAATCCGGTTTGTGTGG
>CAZYDZ010000307.1:1064-1824 GCA_964646535.1 uncultured Opitutaceae bacterium | reverse complement strand
TGGAGAAGTGGCGAGGCCAGGCGGAGGAATGGCTGCAGGAGCGCGATAAGATCCGTTTGCGCGTATCACAACAGATCGTTGACTTGGGTCGGCTGGAGTTTGAATGGGATGAATCCCGCTGGAATCAGGGTCTGGCCAGTCTGCCTGTCGAGTGGAGGAAGGAGATGGAAGAACAGCGTCAGATTTGGGAGCAGGTCAGGCAGTGGCTGCAAAATATGCCGACTGCCCCATTGTTTTTACTGACAGGCAAGGAAGATCGCTGGGTACTTCCTTTTCACAAGGTTCTTGCAAATATGGCGGATACCTCATGGAGCGCAGTGTCGGCATCGCCTGAGTCTGAGGCGGCGGTACAAAAAGAATTACCACTACAGTTATTGCAGATTGATTCTCAGTATCGTGTAGTTTACGACATTTTTTCCGTATTGCGCATCCAGCCCTATGGTAATACACGCCAGCAATGGGAGGTCAGAATGGATACCGTGCCTGCAGAAGCTCTGCGTCAGCACCCGAATCTTTTTATTCTGCAACAGGCCCCTGTATTTCGTGTGCTTGATGGACAGCGAAAGGCATTACTTACATTGCGGCGCATGCCTCCAGGGCATCAGTGGCCCGATTCCGTACAGACCCTGTCTGCCAGGGCTGCTGTTAAGGAGAATGACCAGGGGGACGTACAATTGGCCGCGTGGTTGTCTGAAATGCTGGAGCGTGTACACTGGGTGAGCGGGGGAGAATCGCCTGATAGAGGACATTGGGTATGGGA
>CAZYDZ010000307.1:0-1054 GCA_964646535.1 uncultured Opitutaceae bacterium | reverse complement strand
AGGGATGAATGGCTTGTGGGGCATCAGACTGCTGACAATATTGTGCTATCCAGAACAAAAACAACCCCCGTAGGGAACAAATCTTCGTCAGGAGTATCCATATCCAATGGACAGCTTCGTACGGTGAAGGTAGATTGGGTGTTGAAAAATGGACCTTGGAAAATACGATGGAGTACAAGTTTACCAGGTGAGGAGACCGTTCTGTTAATTTTAGAGTAATGTGATGATCACGCAAACTGTCAGACAATTGGTTCGGAGAATCCATCTGGCTTTGGAGGGGGAACTATCCCAGTCAGAGTTGGTGTTGTTGGCTGAAGAGTATGCGGAAATCTGCCGACATGGGAACCAGCGTCTGGACCAGTTGTTGACCTTGATCGAGAAGGGGAGCCTGTATTCAGCCCTTCAGTTGGCCGAAGTGGAACCCTCCATTATGGATATGGTGGCTCAGTTGAGTTTTCCTGAAAGTCCGCAGTGGAGAGAGTTCTGCCTGGAGCAAAAGCTGGTTGTCCCTGAAAAGCTGAATGAGAGTGCGATCAGGCAGGTGTCGGATTTGTATCACAACAAAACGCTGGATACATCGTATTTGTATCGGGAATACCGCACGTGGATTTTGCAGAAAGACCGTTCGCGCGCGCTACACTGTTTGCGTGCTATTTTGAGGATGAATCCGTCAGATCAGAATGCGCGTGATGAGGCTCAGCGTTTGCAGGAGCTTCACATGAAGGAAGTTCTGCATGAGATAGAGGTGGCGATGTCGACAGGGGATGGCAAGCGGCTGCTGGCACTGATGGCAGAGGTGGAGTCTTTTCCCGATGTGGTGCCCGAGAGAAATTCGGTGTGGTCGCGGGCTCTTGCCCTGCGCAGGGAACTGGAGGAGTCGCAAGCGCATGTTCGTATGGAGGAGTTGAAGGATGAAATAGTCCGTCTTGCGGATGGAGGCCATTACGAGCGTTTGTTGCAGCGCAGAAAAGCCTGGGAACAACTGTTGGAACATACGCATTTGCAGGTGCAGCCTGAAGTACAGGATCTGGTGAGCAATCTGGCCGCACATGCC
>CAZYDZ010000306.1:0-1861 GCA_964646535.1 uncultured Opitutaceae bacterium | reverse complement strand
GGACAAGCTGGAGGACATTCTGGGTTGCAGAATCGCATATCCTTTTATCACCTTGTTCCGAATCGGGTCGAATTCCGGGTGGTTCAGCGGGTGAGCCATTGTTCCTACCAGCTTGCGCGCAGCATCACGGGGTAGTTGTGTATCTGCGTCCAGTGTAATGACGTACTGTATAGAGGAGAGGGCTTCTGTGTCGCCGCAGATTATTGAGAAATCCTGAACCGGATTGGCTCCACGGAGAAACGCATTCAGCGCCATCAGTTTGCCTCGCTTACGCTCGAACCCCATCCATTGATTTTCACTCGGATTCCACTGACGAGAACGGTGAAACAGAAAAAACAGTCTGTTCTTGTCGGGGGAATATTGCCGGTTCAATGCCTCAATTCCTTCGCGGGCATACTCTATTAATGCATCGTCTTCCGAGGTGGTCGGTTGCTTTGCATCACAAAAGTCACTTAATAGAGCGAAGTGGAGAAGATCATCCCGATTGGCGAGATAGTGCAGTTCCAATGTCTCGATCAGGCTGGTGATACGTTCCTGGCTGGAAAGCATGCAGGGAATGACCACAATGGTTCGGTGCCCCGGTGCGATACCTTCGGAAAAGTCGAGCCGAGGGAGCAGGTGAGGTTTGACCAGAAGCATGGCGATCCAGTTTGCCACAGAGATCGCAAACTGGCTGGCGCACAGAAGAAAAAGAGGGATCAACACGAGGAATCGCCAGTCGGTGATCGACGTTCCCTGGGACCGCATGACCTGTATAAAGAGCATTACCACCAGAGTGGAAAGAAGACCGATCCCACCGACATAGATTGTCAGGGGAATACGTCTCATTGCCGTTTTTAACACCCCCTTGAGGGAGCGTTTGACAGGAATGGATCGAACCAGTTGATCATGTCCTTCATCGACCAGATAATAGCCGATGTGACACTGCCGTTTGCTGTCTCCACTGGCAAGTGAAGCTTCGGCGAGATGCAGAGCCTGGCTGGCAACTTCCACTTCGCTCAAGACGCTGCGCCGTGCCAGAGTTTCCACTTCATGCCGGTAACGGTCTCTTGTGGCAAAATCCATCAGGTGATACACGTGATCAGGATCCTTGCGCAAGGTCTGGTCCACAAAACTCAGATCCTCAACAAACGCCTTCCAATCCGCAGTCCCAATAAACCGGAGACTGCCGATGCTATGACTGACAGATACCTGATTAGCGGCCTGGTTCTGGCTTTCTGTATGAATCAGACTTTCGATGGACAGACCTTCTTCAGCCAGCCGTTGTTCTAGCCAGCTTCGTGCCATATGCAACATTGGGTTATGAGAGGATAGACGCTGGCAGAATTCGGAAACAAAAGCGCTCGTAGTCGGAATATCGGACTTAGCCATATCGGAGACCGTTTCCACCAGACGGGATGGACTTTTTCTGGCCATTTCCTGTAATTTTTCCACCCAGGAGTTGGCCAGTTCGCGGTGGCGTTGGTTAGTGCGCACACGTTGGCAAATACGCTGCAGATTCTCTATTAGGGCAATTCTCAGCATGATGGGAACGGCCCACAATTCGCCCAGTTTCAAGATGGACTCTGTCTGGTAGGATTTGAAAAAGGAATGAATCGACTCCTGATCCATTTGCGCATCCACGTGGGAAATGAATTCCAGTACGATTGCATAAATGCGGGGAAAACCATGATAGGCGCTGCCGGAAAGACAGGGGAGTTCGTGGCTGTATCGCTTGGGCAGATGCCGTTTGACCAGTTGTATATGCTCTTCGATCAGGTAAAAATTATCGACCAACCATTCTGCCGCAGAGGTGACGTGCCTGGGCTTTTTCGTAATCAACATGGATTGATTGAAGTCGCGCAGTACAGTCGCGTTATAA
>CAZYDZ010000305.1:0-1881 GCA_964646535.1 uncultured Opitutaceae bacterium | reverse complement strand
GCGCCTCCCCTGGAGGAAAAACGGACCTCAATGAACTCGTTGGACAGCGGAGCAATGTCGATTTCCTCACCGATCAGGTCTGTTGTGGTAGCTATGATATTCTCGGCGGAAGAGTCGATCACAGCGGGCGCGGAAGGCGCCGTGGCGTTCGCACCTGTCGCGCCGGTTGTCGTAGCGGGTGGAATGTCCGCTATTGCCTGTGGCGTCGTCGCAACAGGACGTGGCGGGAGTTGTGCCGCCTGTTGCGAGGAGGTGTAGATTAACACCCCTGCAAGACCGATAAAGAACAGCCCGAAAATCAGATTTTTTTTATCCATGATGACGATGTATCGGAAGGGACTGGGAGCCCTTCTGTTGGGAAATGGTGGAGGTATGGGGGACAGGATCCCATCCATATCCTCCCCATGGATGGCAGCGACAGATGCGTTTGCAGGAGAGCAGCGCTCCGCGGAACGGTCCATGCTGATACAGGGCCTGCTGTGCGTATTCTGAACAGCTCGGGGTGAAACGGCAGCCCATACCAGGCCCCGCAAGGGTGTGCAGGAGAGGGGAAATAATCCAGCGGTAACAGATAATGCAGCTTAGCAGCAGGAGCAGCAGTACGCGTTGGAAGATACGGGATAACGCATTCATGCTGCCTGGAATTTGCGGATGCAGTGAAGAAAGTCCTGACGGATTTCCTCAAAGGATTGCTTCCTGATCCCTGTGCGGATGATGAGAACCAGATCTGTTCCCGTAGGAAGCAGCGACTGGTGTTGACGAAAGAGTTCGCGCAGGCGGCGACGCGCCAGATTACGTTCGTGGGCTTTGCCCACCTTGCGGGACGCAATAATGCCCAGGCGTACGGGAGCATTGTCCGAATCTGCAGGATTCGGCTGGGGTGATATTTGAAAAATAAAACCTGGACGAAACATGCGTACCCCCCTTTCCCGCGCCTGTTCGAAGTCACGCGCGTTTCGAAGACGCTGATGGCTGGAAGTCTGCGTCGACAGGGAATTTAAACCTGGGTCAGGCGCTTGCGACCCTTGGCGCGGCGATTGGCCAGTACCTTGCGGCCACCTCTGGTGGCATTGCGCGCGCGGAATCCGCAAGTGCGGGCTCGTTTTAATTTGGATGGACGGTATGTCGGATTCATAACTGGTCTTTACAAAGAGAGTTAAAATATGAGAAAAGGGTAAAGAGTGAACTTTCCGACCCGCATTGTCAAGCATTGGCTGATAGAGGTGCTGGTATCGTTTGGCGGTCTCCCTGCGGCCCTGTAGGAGGGGCTTTATGCCGCGCCCCTTGGCGTCCTGGTTGTTTGGATCGTCCCGACTTCAGTCGGGGCTCCTACAGTTGTTCAAGCACCCCTCGGTGTATGAAAGTCTGCCAAAGTCCATCGGTTACGGCCCGCGCGGCGGCGGGCCCTCCATTTCTCATTTTTGCCACAATCTGGCGGAAAAGTGATGGAAGAAGGTTTGTTCATGTTGCAGGCACAGGCCTGCCTGTTCAAAGAATGGGCGCGGGTTGTGCAGATGGCGGGCGGGAAAATTGCACAGGCTGCCGAGAAAGCGATAGTTAACCGTGTTGACGACATGGTTGCGTAGGCGACAGTACCGTGTGGGGCCACCTGTCAGGAATTCTGTGTCCTGCCAGATGCCTCCGGCGATCAGGGATTGGGCACAGGTCTGCACCATGAGATTTTGCTCCGGCGGGTGAAACAGGTTGAAGAAGTAGTGTGTGATTATGGCATCGTAAGCAGCAGGTGGCAGGGTGGTATTCAGTGCGGATTGCCGGAGCCAGTTCACCCGTCGGTTTTGTTCAGGAGAGAGCCTTCGTTGCGCAAGCTGAATCATGCGCGGGCTGATCTCGATGACCGTGGCCTGGCAATGTGGATTGAGG
>CAZYDZ010000304.1:0-1899 GCA_964646535.1 uncultured Opitutaceae bacterium | reverse complement strand
CAGCATCTCACTGGCGCGTTGCTGAATACTGGAAATCTGTAAGTCCTTGGTCATTGGTATGGAATTATAAGAGGTGAGCCCTTGCGTGAAAGAGAGAAGTCAGAAAAAATAAAAAAATTCACCACTATGGCACAAAGGAATAACTAACCGCAGATTGCACAGATTTACACAGATTATCTTTTACATGAAGAGAAGCATTCGGATTTAACATTACTTTAATCTGCGAAAATCTGTGTAATCTGCGGTTGATGAGCCTTGGTGGTGAACGGAATGATTGTATGAAAATGATTCGCATTCATGCAAGAAACGGGCCAAACTTGTACACTTTATGTCTATTGTGACGAAAAGTTATGAGCCAAGGGATGTCGAGTCCCGTTGGTACTCTCTTTGGTTAAAACAGGGTTGCTTCTCTCCCGATTCGGGGAAGGGACGGAATGGTCATTATTCGATTGTCATTCCTCCGCCTAATGTGACGGGAGTGTTGACCATGGGGCATGTGCTGAACAACACGATTCAGGACATATTGATCCGTCGAGCCCGCCAGTCAGGTAAGAGCGCCGTCTGGATTCCAGGTACGGATCATGCGGGGATTGCGACGCAGGCGCGCGTGGAGCGGGAATTACGCAAGGAAGGGAAGACTCGTCACGACCTTGGACGGGAGGCATTTCTGGAAAAAGTGCGTGAATGGAGGGAAAAGCATGGTGGGATTATCATCGAACAATTGAAGAAGCTTGGTTGTTCCTGTGACTGGGATCGCGAAGTGTTCACGATGGATCCCGAGTACAGCAAACGGGTGATTCATGCGTTTTGTGAACTTTACCGCCGCGGTTACATCTATCGCGGCAAACGTATGGTCAACTGGTGTCCTGTGAGCCTGACCGCGCTTTCAGACGAAGAGGTTATCATGAAACCGCAGCAGGGGGTGTTGTACCACATGCGTTATGAGGTGGTGGATCAACCTGGACGTTATCTGGAAATCGCAACCACCCGTCCTGAAACCTTGATGGGTGATACCGCGGTCGCCGTGCATCCTGAGGATGAACGCTACCGTGACTTGATTGGCAAACAGGTATGGCGTCCATTCCCGAAGGCCGCAATTCCGATTATAGGTGATCCCTACATCGATCGCGAATTCGGTACGGGCGTGTTGAAGGTGACTCCTGCTCATGACAAGGCAGACTTCGAAATCGGACAGCGCCACCAGTTGGAGATATTGGAAATACTGACCCCTGATGGTCATCTGAATGAGCTGGCTGGCGAGGAGTTTGTGGGTATGGATCGTTTTGTCGCTCGCAAGGCCGCTGCCCGCAAGCTGGACGAAATGGGTCTTCTGGTGCGCGAGGAACCGTACGAAAACAGTGTCGGCTTCAGTGAACGCGCGGATGTGCCAGTCGAACCTCGTTTGTCGGAACAATGGTTTTTGCGCTATCCGAAAGTGGAAGAAGCGAAGGAAGTGGTGCGTCAGGGGCTGATTCGCTTCTATCCTGAGCGTTGGGTGAAAACCTATCTGCACTGGCTTGATCATATTCAGGATTGGTGTATCAGCCGTCAATTGTGGTGGGGACACCGTATTCCTGTCTGGTATCGCAAGGGAGGGGATAGAACAGATCCTGCCAATTGGCATGTCAGCGAAGAGGGCCCGTCGGATACCGAAAACTGGGAGCAGGACGAAGACGTGCTGGATACCTGGGCGTCCAGTTGGCTGTGGCCGCTCGCCACGATGGGGTGGCCCTGTCCCGATCAGGAAAGGGAGTTGCAGATGGAATCGTTTTATCCGACCTCTGCCTTGGTGACAGGCCCTGATATTATATTCTTTTGGGTTGCCCGCATGATTGTCGCAGGTCTGGAGTTTCGGGGAGGGGAAAAAATCCGGGAAGTTTTCGAGATAACTGTAAAGCC
>CAZYDZ010000303.1:0-1914 GCA_964646535.1 uncultured Opitutaceae bacterium | reverse complement strand
CCGAATGAAGAGCAGTGCAAGCGATACCTGAATCAGACATCCACACACAGCGCGCGCTGTGTTCGTTTCCCCGATCTTGGAGTCTGGATTGCGTCGGGGCAGGATGAACGAGGAAACTTATGGGAACTGGCCGCGAAAGGGGGACACAACGGAGAACATCACAACCACAATGATGTGGGGAGTTTCATCCTTGCGGTCAATCAAGTGCGTTTTCTGACCGAGATCGGTTCATCGCAGTACACAAGGGAATATTTTCGAGCCGAACGTTACACGTTTCTGGCGACGCGCTCATTGGGACATTCTATACCGATAATCAATGGCTGTGAACAGCAGACAGGCACACAATACAGGGGTACGATCATGGGCATGCAAGAGAAGGACGGTATCCATGAGTTTGTGCTGGATGCCACCCTCGCATATCCTGAATCTGCCAATTGCCAAAATTATACTCGTATTCTACGATTGGATATAAATAGAGGAGGCTGTGAATGTGTCGACCATATTCAACTTACGCATCCCGGCAAAGTGGAGAGCGCGTTTATTACCCATGCTACGGATGTAACGATTGTCTCTGACTCTGTTTTGCACATAAAAATAAATGGCATCAGACTTGCATTGCACAGCGATGGAACAGGACGCTGGGATCGGGTGGAGGAGCATGCTTATCCTCGCGCCGGAGAACAAATCTCATGCAAGCGAGCAGTCCTTGTACCTATACATAAGGAGGATCTTACTCAGGTGGAATTTCGCCTGAAAATGGTTCTACAATAATAGCCTGTAGATATGTTGACTTGGTTGCTCCGGTTCCCTGATCTGTGCAATCTGTAGTTCCCTCTTTCTGCGTCTTGGTGCCTTCGCGCCCTGGTGAAGAACACATCCGTAGCCTTCAGCGCTGCGGCGACCGATACCGGCGGTTCCTGCCCATGGGTGAGCCGGGATTGAATACGACAGATTACCGGATCGGCTCCGATTTCACGTGCGGCGAGCGCCAGCACTTCAGCGATTACCGGCCGATCGTGGTCTGTCACAATGGTCACACATTGTCCTGCCTGGGTATGGGTGCAAACAGAAAGCAGCTTACGCGCCCCGGCAAGCATAGGGGATTCATGCAAATTCATTTCATCAATCAGCTTCCTATACGTTTACAGAATCAAGCAGGATTTACGAAGCCAACCACAGTCCATCGTTTGCGGCCCACACGGAGGTGGACCCTCCAATTTAGATCAAAATGTACTACAAAATATGGGTTTCATTCCATTGACGACCCATATCTTTTTAATTATATCGTATGGCATGAAAATAACCCTGAATGTGGATGATGCCAAAGTACAGGAGGCGATGGCGGCTTATGGAATTTCCACCAAAACGGAATTGATTGATTATGCACTGGCAGAGCTTTTACGCAAAAAGCGGTTGCGTGAATTGATGGCAATGCAAGGCGAGTTCCCCGAAGTGATGGACAATGAGTCCCTGGAAAAATCCGAGAAACAACACTATGGCAAGAAATCTCGTCGTTGACACTTCGTTCTGGATCGATTTCGCACGTGGTTCATTGAATGAACCGGAAGTCGAGGTTCTGCATCAGGCATTGGATGAGAATCGGGTGATTCTTCCCCAATGGGTTTGGATGGAGCTTTGTGTTGGTTTTCGCAGTCCACAAGAATGCAGGTTCCTGGCTCATGTCCGACAGTTATCCGTATGGGTTCCTTTGTCGGAAGAATGGGGGATCCACGCAGAAGCCGTAGCAGAAACCTTGAAGAAGCATGGTCTGTTTCTTGCCGCTTCAGATTTATTGGTTTTTACCCTGGCCTTGCGTATGAATGCCGTCCTGTTGCATCGGGACAAGGATTTCATACCGATTCTTGCATTGCCCGAATATCGGCATGTGAACTCTGGCCAATGAGCTTGATGTTA
>CAZYDZ010000302.1:0-1956 GCA_964646535.1 uncultured Opitutaceae bacterium | reverse complement strand
CAATTAGGTGCGCGGGTTGAGCGTCTATCCGAGAAACAGATGCCGAAAAGCCTGCAGGTGGGAAGCGAATAAGGATGACATCGGAGCCAGGCAGTTTTTTTTCACAGGCGCTGGAATCCCCGCAGGGAGCCAGTGAGTCGGTGTTGCGCCCATTGCGTTTCACGGATTTCACCGGGCAGAAGAAGACATTGGACAGGTTGAAAGTGATGGTGGAAGCCTCCCGTATTCGCAAGGACACGCTGAATCACGTATTATTGAGTGGGCCGCCGGGACTGGGCAAAACCACACTGGCTCTCATATTGGCGGGAGAATTGGGAGTGAACACCAGGATCACATCAGGACCCGTGATTGAGAAGGCTGGTGATCTGGCTGGTTTGCTGACCAGTCTGCAGGAAGGGGATATCCTGTTTATTGATGAGATTCATCGGTTGTCGAAGACTGTGGAGGAGTATTTGTATTCGGCGATGGAGGATTTCCGTATTGATATCATGATTGATCAGGGGCCGAATGCGCGCAGTGTACGGCTTTCGCTGCCGCGGTTTACGCTGGTGGGTGCGACAACCCGCAGTGGGCTGTTGACTGCTCCGCTGCGTTCGCGATTCACCCTGAATACGCGTCTGGATTATTACTCGAAGGAAGAATTGACCCATATTGTCATGCGTTCCGCAGGTTTATTGGACATGAAGATGAGCGAGGAGGCAGCGCGGGAAATCGCAACGCGTTCACGGGGCACTCCGCGCATCACCAACAATCTGATTCTTTTTATACGCGACTACATGGTGTCCAAAGGCTTGCAGAAGGTGGACGTCGGCACGGCGCAGGGCGCGCTGGAGATGCTGGAGATTGATCATCGGGGGCTGGACGAGATGGATAAACGGGTGATGCGGGTGATTGCAGGACACTATCGAGGCGGCCCTGTCGGTTTGGGGACATTGGCTATAGCAGTGGGAGAGCAGCAGGAAACCCTGGAAGAGGTGCATGAACCCTATCTGATCCAGGAGGGGTATCTGCAGCGAACGCCGCAGGGGCGGGTACTGTCCGACAAGGGATACGAGGCTATTGGATTGCCTGTTCCCACAGAGAAAAACCGCCAGATACCTTTATTTGACGCCGGGGAGTAAATGATAAATCACACTGGGTTTAGTGAGTGGATCATTGTGGCCAGTGCCGATGCAGGCAACGTGATCCTGGGATTGCCTATTCTGCTCGGTTTTACCTATGCGTTTGCCGCGATCCTGTTGAAACGCGGTATGCGTGAGGGGATTGGGCCGTGGCGGAGCACATTCGTTACCAACATGGCGATGGGCCTGGTGGCCATGTTGTTGCTCCTGATTGGGGGAGGTGAGTGGCAGGGCTGGCAGAAACTGTACCAGCCGCTGATGGGATCGACCACCTTCCTGATGGGGCAGGTATTCACCTTTATGGCTTTGAGCAAGGGCGATGTGTCCGTGGCAACACCATTGATGGGGGTGAAGATTTTGTTTGTTGCCCTGTTCAGCCTGTTGATTCTGTCGTTGCCGATAGGCTGGGAGTTATGGGTGGCCGCATTTTTGGCTGCTATAGCGGTGTTTCTGCTCGGCGCCAGGGTTCCCAACAATCCGGAGCGGGTGCGGATCACCATTCTGTTAGCCGTGTGCAGTTCTGCCTGTTTCGGTTTTACGGATGTACTGATTCTGAAATGGGCGCCAGCGTGGGGGATTTCACTTTTTATTCCCATCCTCTTTATCGGGTTTGCCCTGATGTCTTTCGTGTTCGTCCCTTTTTTCCGTGGTGGTTTTGCCTCGGTCCCACGCAAGGTTTGGTACTGGTTGTTGCCAGGAGCAGTTTTCCTGGCGCTCCAGTCGGTGGCGCTGGCTGCGCTGCTGGGAGTCTTCGGGATGGCCACCGAGATGAATATTCTCTACAGTACACGCGGGCTCTGGAGTCTCCTGTTGGTCTGGTCGATCGGCAGATGGC
>CAZYDZ010000301.1:0-1995 GCA_964646535.1 uncultured Opitutaceae bacterium | reverse complement strand
AGAGAAGGATTCCACTCCATACAATCTAGGTTAATCGCGTCATATTCGTACTCCGCACGAGGTAAGACAATCCCCAAATTGAGCCCCTGATAAAATAGCAGAAAGACTCTCCAACAGCATTACACTATCTTCCATATCTTTTTGAAAAACAGAAAGATATATTACCCGAACAGCCCTCATACAGACCTACGGACAGCCCAACAATATGACACACAAGTTCCTCATCCCACCAATATCATGCTTGCCCCCTCCCCAGCATCCAGTTTCCTATTGAAATAAATCATCCTCAACATGTCCGCCGCTCCATACGTCTCTCCCTATACTCCGGAACAACAAGCGTTCATCGATCTGATGAACCTCGACGAATCCAAGGTGGAACCGTACCAGATTCCAGATCCACTGATCGCACAGGATGGCACTCGTATTACCACGCCAGAGGAATGGATGCAGTACAGAAGACCGGAACTGCTTCGCCTGTTTGAAGAATACGTCTACGGCAAAATGCTACCGACAATCCCGATTCAGGCCGAGGAAATCGAACGCTCCAACCAAGCGTACAATGGCCTGGCCACACGCATCCAGACTACCATTCGGGTGGCTGGCCTCACCTTGAACCTGGTCGTCTATCTACCGAACCAGACGCAACGGCCAGTTCCCTGTTTTTTCGGACTTAATTTTACAGGCAATCATTCGGCATTCGACGATCCGGTTCTCCCGATTTCCACCAGTTGGGTTGGCAGTGAAAACCCCGGCGTGGAGAATCACCGTTCTACGGAAGCATCACGAGGATCACGTACCTCCCGCTGGCCATTACAAATGATCCTGGAACGGGGATACGGGGTGGCTACAGTTCATTATACCGATATCGAACCCGACCCGCTGGACGGCAGTGGCTACGCATCAGGTCCACGCCCCTACTTTCTCAAGGCACGCAACAATGAGGAACGGCAACCCGATGAAGCCAGTGCCATTACCGGTTGGGCATGGGCAGTATCTCGCATCATGGACTATCTGGTAACCATCCCGGAAATTGACCAAAAAAAAATTTGTCTAACCGGGCATTCCCGGTTAGGAAAAACCGCCTTATGGGCCGCCGCCAACGACCCACGTTTCGCACTGATCATTTCTAATAATTCTGGTTGTGGGGGCGCTTCATTAAGCCGCAGAAACTGGGGGGAAACCTTAAACATCCTGAGTCATGTACGACCGCACTGGTTCTGTAAGAACTGTACCGAACGCTCACACGACATCCATTCGTTTCCCATTGATCAGCACATGTTGATCGCCCTGAGCGCACCACGTCCGGTTTTCGTCTCCAGCGCCGAAAAAGACTGGGGAGCCGATTTCAAAGGGGAATTTGTTTCTACGAAACATGCCGGCGTCGTCTTTGAGCTATTCGGCAAACAAGGTTTGAACGTGGATGAAATGCCCCCCCTCAACCAGCCAATCCTTTCCGACATCGGGTACTGGATTCGCACCGGTGGCCATGACATCACCCCCGCAGACTGGGCCGTTCACCTCGACTTCGCCGACATGCACTTGAAAAACAAGGGATAGCCACAAAGGGCACAAGGAACACAAAATTCATATAAAGGGGCGGAGAGAGCCTTGTGATAAAAGATTCTCCGTATTGAAACAGCGCGTACCTACGCGTAAATGCGCGTAAATGGGACACCCATATTGTCCAAATGGGTGTTCTGTTTCGGACATGGCCTTTCCGATATCGAAGAACAACCCCTCATCAGCAATATATGGGTGTCCCATTTACCTTACGTATGCGAAGTCGACTATGCTACAATCTCTGAAATTCGGGTGGGTGTCCCATTTCTTTCTCTCGGAGATCGACCTCCCAGAGAGAGAGACTCGTCAAGCGCCCGGTTCGCTGGGAACTATGGGATCCAGTCCGGCAAGGGGCAGTTATGAATTTTTAACAAAACCGACTTGGAAAACCTTCTGCGCAGGATCGATGAGAAATGGACGTTTGACCAGGTTTCC
>CAZYDZ010000300.1:0-2022 GCA_964646535.1 uncultured Opitutaceae bacterium | reverse complement strand
TTGCAAACGCATCCCCCGTTTTGTCCACCTGATAGCTGCCTTCAGCCAAACCTTCATCTGAAATAAACGCAAGCCTCACCCCGGAATCGGAAAACAACCCGGGACGACAAACACGTAAGGCCTGCAGGCCGGTATTCAAATCTTCGGAAACTTCTGCAATTCTATAGTCAAACATGGCTGCAAATACGGAAAAATACCAGCACTGTACAGTTCATCCGTACTCGCAAGACAAATTCAAAAAAATAATCAGCCAATAGAAAGGATACGAAGATCATTCCTGAATACCTCCCGTTTACTTGCAGGAACGGCTTTACGCCGCGATCAGGCACCCCACATTCCACGTTCGGGTCGCGGAGTAAAGCCGCTCTTACAATGATCCCGCAATCTGCGGTTTCTTCATGTCTCCTCGTTTTTATTATTTTCGCTCGCTGTTCCCTCACGTGGATTTTCCCGACCTTTGCGGTTGCGGCTGCGCCATTTGCGTTTGGCCATATCCTGCATATCCACGGCAATATCGGTTTCGTCGACGATCTCGGCGCCAAGCAAGGTTTCAATGACATCCTCCATGGTTACCAGGCCCGATACTCCGCCGAATTCGTCCACCACCAGGGCAATGTGCTCGCGCTGGGCAATAAAATCGTTGAACAACTGAAAGATACTGAATGAATCAGGAATGGTGAGGATACTTCTCCTGAATTCACTGAGCGGCTTGTCCTGCTGATCGTCAATCAGGTGTTCCAGGACTTCATCCTTGAGGACATACCCGACAATCGTCTCACTGTGCGCCTGTTCTCGGAGCGGAATACGCGAAAAAATCAACTCATCCTGCATTTCGTAGAAAGTGCGGGCCATCATCTCCTGCGGCGCGGACACCATCACCGTGCGGGGCGTCATAATCTCCTTCGCATGGTAGTTTTTGAAATGCAACAGATTGTAGATAAACTTGCTCTCCGTTTGATCCAACTGCCCTTCCTGCGAACCGATCTCGGCCATGGCGAGAAAGTCGGAGCGGTTAAAGACACTTTTTTCTCCCGTGTTAAAGGCCTTGGTCAGCAACTGGCATAGCCAGACAATAGGGGCAAGAACGATCAGGGTGAAATTCAGGCTGTGCGCGGTGAACGGAGCCAATTTACGCCAGTTGACTGCCCCGATGGTCTTGGGGACGATTTCCGACAACAGCAAAATCGCCGCAGTCATCAACAACGGAACCGCCAATCCTGTGATCCAGGGGCTTTGATCCGCCCAAATCTTGGTGGCTTCCTGTCCCACTCCAATCGCTCCAACCGTATGGGCAATCGTATTCAGCGTCAGAATACCCGCCAGAGGGCGGTCTATATTCTCCTTAAAACGCTGAAGTATAATACCTACTTTCCCACCCTCGTTCAGCTTCACCTGCATATAGGAGGGGGATATGCTCAATAACACAGCCTCCCACACCGAACACAAAGACGACAAAATCAGGGAACCCAAAAGGAATCCTACCAAAGTACTGATCATCTATACCTTTTCTTTTTCAATATAGGTGCATATAGTACAGATTTTGCACAAGGGACAACAGTAAATACCGAATTTATTTCAGGGATATTTTGCCTTTCTCCAAAAACACTCTGTGATTGGCATTATTTTCCTAATAAATCCCCATCGAACGGGTTTACTTCAGCAGGTGTAAAAAATTGGTAAAAGCCATGCTGTTGTCCAAGGAAATACTCGACATACCAAAGATTCAGGGAATGATGTATGACATCGCCTGCTTCATTGATCTTCAACCTTAACGATGACCATGAATCCCGCCTCTTCTACCCAGCCTTCAGCCATACAGTGGGAAACAATCAGACGGCGGTCCCTGTTGGAAGTTCGCTGGCAACGCTTCAGGGGTGCTATGCGGTGGGCGCTGGCCGTTGCAATCGTTGGTGTGCTGTTGATCCTGCTGCTGGCCTACTATCAGCCTGAGTGGATTACTTTTTTCAAATGGGTACTTGGTGTCTTGATCCTGCTGCCGCTGATAACGGGTATCCTGACCTG
>CAZYDZ010000299.1:1449-2039 GCA_964646535.1 uncultured Opitutaceae bacterium | reverse complement strand
GATCCAGTGGCACTCCCAAACCGCGGGTCAAACCAACCGCTTCCACCCCTGCTCCCCAGATAATGCTTCCCACATATAGCGTCTGACCGTCCAAATCGATCTCCCCCTGGCGAATATCTGTCACTGCAACGCCACAACGCACCTCTACTCCAAGCTCTTCAATCTGCTGCTTCGCTTTCTCCGATAACGATGGACTGTACATTGTCAACAGGCGATCCGACCGCTCCACCAGTATCACTTTTGCAGTGGATGGGTCTATGTTGCGGAAATTGCGGCGCAACACATGATGCCCCAGTTCCGCCAGCGCACCCGCCATTTCCACTCCCGTGGGTCCCCCACCGACAACAACAAATGTCATTTTGCGCTGCCTCTCTTCGGGATCTTTGGTCATTTCCGCTTCTTCAAACATCCGCAGAACATGACTGCGGATGCGCATGGCATCTTGCAAGGTTTTCAACCCCATCGTATGAGGAGCCCACTGGTTCTGCCCAAAATATCCCGTCCGCGCCCCCAGTGCCAACACCAGATAGTCGTAGTCATACGTGCGATCACTGCTGTACGCCTTGCGTTCCTTAAAATCAATCCGTTCT
>CAZYDZ010000299.1:0-1439 GCA_964646535.1 uncultured Opitutaceae bacterium | reverse complement strand
TCCGTTCTATTGAATCCAGATAAGTACTCACATTCTCGCATCCGCGAAGTATCGCGCGCAACGGCTGGGCAATCTGCGGCCCCGTCAATCCACAGGTCGCCACTTCATATAACAGGGGCTGGAATAAATGGTGGTTCTTCTTGTCAATCAGACTGATGTGTACCCTGGAATGCGCCGATAGACGCTTGCAAACCTGCAAGCCACCAAAACCACCGCCAATTACCAATATTTTGGCCTTATTCACAGCATGCCAATTTTTACCAGAAATATCCCTTTGGCAAATCAATCTGGCAATCAGGCACTGGTATCCTCGCCCTATTCTGCCTCGGGCAGACCCTCATGTGCGCCCTCAAAGATGGTCAGGGAGACGGGGCCGACTTCACGGTGGAGATAAACGGGGCGTCCTCTTAGTGCCGGGAGAGCTGGATTGATCGGGGTTGCCCGCGACAATAAATCCGCCATTTCCTCTCCGGAAACACACTGCGATGCCTCTCCCCAAGCATCCGCCAACCTATTGTAAAAGCGAATGGCATGGGAAACAGGCACGGACCCTGCATACCCGTCATGTATCCCTGCGTACAAACAAAGTCTTCCAATCGGCTTTTCGGGGATTGGCATATAATTGGGGGAACGTCGACGTGCCTCATCCACGTTAAGCCCTCCATCCGCATGGGTACCCACACATTGCAGAACCTCCTGCGAATAAATCAGTTTTCTGGCCAGGCTCTCCTGATACCAGCGTTCTATATCAATCACAGGGACCCAGGCATGAAATTCTTTCACTGGATGGCGGGTATGGAGATACATCCCACATGTTACATGCCCGCCACCTGAAACCCCGACCATAACGATTTCATTTGGATCTACATTCCAATTGCGCAAGGCCCAGTCAATAGCCTCGTCCACATCTGTTATCACACGAGGACTAAGGCAGGCGGAAGGCTGTCTGTTCGGTCCTTGAAAATGCGGGTGTATATAATGCCAGTCGCGTGCGAGCGCGACGTCCGCAAACGGGTCCTGTTGCTCGTATCCCGCGGACCAGGTATGCAGGGAGACCATCAAAGGGCGCGCGGTCGACGAAGAAGACTGGCGAACCATTGCTGGTTGCGCCTGATCGTCCACGAAGCCAGGAATCAGGACTCGGGTATACGAAGTCGGCCAATGAGCAATTACCGTGGAATCCCAAGCAGGCTCGTTATGCGTTCCTTTCAACATCGAACCCGTTATATTACAAAGAAACCACGGATGACCACAGATTTCCGCAGAGAAACAAAGTCTCTCACAAAGACACGAAGAACACTAATTTCCTGCAGAAGACATCCCATTGTAGGAGCGGCTTTACGCCGCAACCCTAAACGTGGTGTGAGTCTGGTCGTAGCTTCGCGCAGAGACATTTCTGTCTCTGCATAAATCTGCGTCACCTGGGGTTAAGAATGGAT
>CAZYDZ010000298.1:0-2042 GCA_964646535.1 uncultured Opitutaceae bacterium | reverse complement strand
CATGCCAACCCCAACAGTACAAGAAATAGTGCGGATAGAATAATGGAGGCCAAACGGAGCATAAGGAGAGAACACATTAAGTGGTGACAGGAATTTCACGGTTTGACAACCTGTTTTTTTCAATACGCGTAATTTTATACATCCATGTATTGTCCGTTACCCACTTCGTTTACCGTGCCTCACTTTATTCTCGTCAGCAGAGCCTGCCAAGTATAAGGATTTCCCTTTACGACATATTATGAAACAGATGACTCCATTGGAAGAGATCCGTCACTCAGCGGCTCATATTTTGGCCACTGCGGTGTTGCGCCATTTTCCGCAAGCCCAACTGGATATCGGCCCGCCCACGGATCAGGGATTTTATTACGACTTCGACCTCGACCATAAGCTCACGCAGGAAGATCTGCAAAAGCTGGAAGAGGAAATGCAGAAAATCATCAAGGAAAACCAGCCATTCATACGCAAGGAATGGACCCGCGCGGAAGCGGCCGATTTGTTCGCCAACCTGAAACAACCCTATAAGCTCGGGCGTCTGGAGGATATTCCAGAGGGAGAACCGATCACCACCTACCAGAATGGTGAGTTTATTGATCTGTGCGCAGGAACACATGTGCGTTACACCAAGCAGGTTAAAGCGTTCAAGCTACTGACCATCGCGGGCGCTTATCACCGTGGCAACGAAAACAACAAACAGTTACAACGCATATACGGCACCGCGTTTGCCTCCAAAGAAGAATTGGAAAAGCACCTGCATGCGCTCGAAGAGGCCAAGCTGCGCGACCATCGCAAGCTGGGGCGTGAAATGCGCCTGTTCCACATCGACGACAATGTGGGCTCAGGCATGATTCTGTGGACTCCTCGGGGAGCCATCATCCGTCAGGAATTGCAAAATTTCATCTCTGCCGAATTGTTCAAACAGGGCTATTCACAAGTCTTCACTCCGCATGTGGGCAAACTGGACCTGTTCCGTACTTCGGGGCATTTCCCCTACTACAAGGATTCACAATTCCCACCCATTATCGAACGGGAGTCTCTGCAGCATCTCTCTGATGAAGGCTGCTCCTGTGCGCAGCTCTCCGCAGCGCTGGATAAAGGAGACGTTGACGGCTTCCTGCTGAAGCCGATGAACTGTCCGTTCCATATCAAGATTTTTGATTCCATACCGCACTCATACCGCGATCTTCCTGTACGTCTGGCGGAATTCGGCACGGTATATCGCTGGGAACAGTCTGGCGAGTTAAATGGAATGACACGCGTACGCGCCTTCACTCAGGACGACGCGCACCTGTTCTGCACCGAAGATCAAGTCGCCCAGGAAGTGAGCGGCTGTCTTTCTCTGGTCAAGACCGTGCTTGAAACACTGGGTATGAAGGACTATCGGGTGCGCATCGGGTTGCGCGATCCCGATTCCTCCAAATACACAGGTAAATCGGAAAATTGGGATAAGGCTGAAGAGGCTTGTCGTAATGCGGCGCGCACGCTGGGCGTTCCTTTCTCGGAAGAAGCTGGTGAAGCCGCGTTTTACGGTCCCAAAATTGACTTCGTTGTCAAAGACGTCATTGGCCGCGACTGGCAGTTGGGCACCATCCAGGTCGACTATAACCTGCCTGAGCGTTTCGATCTGAGCTACATCGGCGCTGACAACCAGAAGCACCGCCCGGTCATGATTCACAGGGCTCCGTTCGGTTCCATGGAACGTTTCGTAGGACTGCTCATCGAACATTTCGGGGGGAATTTCCCCGTCTGGCTGGCTCCCGAACAAGTACGCATTTGTCCGATCAGTGATAAACAACTGGATTACGCCACCAGAATAGAAAAACTGCTGCAAGACCAGGGTATCAGGGTCAGTGTGGACGCCCATTCGGAAAAACTCGGCGCCAAGATTCGCCGTGCGGAAATGTACAAAGTTCCCTTCACGCTGGTTATCGGCGCGCAGGAAGAAGAACAGCAGCAGGTGGCGGTCCGCTCACGCCTCAACAAGGCTCACGAAGGCACCATTCCGCTGGCCGACTTTGAAACCCTGATCCGAAACGAAATTCAGC
>CAZYDZ010000297.1:0-2060 GCA_964646535.1 uncultured Opitutaceae bacterium | reverse complement strand
GATGTAACGCTCCAGAAATACTGCCGGGTTGCCAAATGCCCGTTCCGCCTCTCCCTGCGCCTCCTCCAGCAATGCAGCCAGATCTTCCTTCTTGCGAACAATCCGCATGCCACGGCCGCCACCGCCAAATGCCGCCTTAATAATCAAGGGGAAACCGATTTTCTCGGCCAGTTTCAGCGCCTGAGTCCGCTCTTTGACAGGGTTTTCCGTTCCAGGCAGAGTCGGCACACCCACCTTTTCCGCAAGCTGACGAGCCGCGGTCTTGTCTCCCATCATCCGCAACAGTTCAGGACGCGGTCCGACAAAACCGATGCCCGCCGCAGCACAGGCTTCAGCAAAGTCCGCGTTTTCGGAGAGAAAACCATATCCAGGATGGATCAGGTCGACATTCTTCTCCTTAGCCAGTTCGATGATTCCTGGAATATCCAGATACGCCGCGACAGGCCCCTTGCCTTCACCAATCAGATAGGCCTCATCCGCCTTGAAACGATGAACCCCCATACGATCTTCCTGGGCATAGACGGCCACTGTGCGAAAACCAAGCTCGGTAGCACTGCGAAAGATGCGAATGGCGATTTCACTGCGATTGGCGACAAGGATCTTTTTCATAAAAGCAAAGCTAATTGGTAAAGGGTTATTCCCTAATGAGTCAAACTGACAGTCACCTCGTTGGCATTTCTTTTGTAATCAGTACAGAACAACGCCTCATTATGGCCCAGGGAAAGAGCCCAAAGAAGGGTGAGCATTCAACAAACAGCAGCTCCAGATCGCTGGTCAACTTAAAAAGCGTAATGCCCGATCCACGCGAAACGTGAATTCCAGGCTGGTCTGGGCCTCAATGGGCGTAGACGGATTTTCGCTCCAGTCACCCGTTCGCACCATTTGCAAAAATCGATCCGTCTCATAGTAAAAAATCCCCTTGTCCGTATCCTGATAACGGTGTTCCTTCCACTCGGGATGCCAACTCATACCCGCCGTCCCAGGCGCAATCTTCTCTCCCGGATCCTCGACGATCAAACGCTGCTCCATCGGCTGCAACCTGTAAAATGCCCTTTCACCCACAAACTGGAATTCGTTGCGCCAACCATGTCCGACCCAGGTGTGATAGTGGGTCGCCAGCACCGAGTTTTCAAACAACATCGGCACCGCCACCACTTCCTCAATCGTGTACTTTCCTCCCTTGGCAGTAAACGGATTGCAGGCCATACCCGCCACCTCCTGACACTCGCCAAGAAAGTAGCGCAACAAATCCATGTTATGCGTTCCCTGCTCAATAATCATGCCTCCGGATTTCTCCTTTTGAAACAGCCACTCTGGTACCACACGGGTCAAGGCAATATCGTGCACATAAGAGGAATGGGCTCCGACAAGACGGTCTGCCGACAGCAATCTCTTCAGCAGTCGAACCACCGGCATGGAGCGGAACAAATAGCCATTCTGAATCTTGTGCAGGTAGGATTCGGGCAGCGAAGCGAGCAACTCCCGTCCGTGCTCCGTGTTCACTCCCCATGGCTTTTCACAAAACACAGGAAGATCGCGTTTCGCACACGCCTGCAGAGCTTCTCCGCGGCCTGTCGGCGGCGTACAGATCCAAACCGCATCAGGCTTTGCCTGATCCAGCATGCTGTCCAGCGACGAATAGGCTGCCGTTCCCCATTTTTGCGCCGCACGCTCTGCCGCCTCAGAAACGACATCAAATACGCCTGCCAGCTCAACATCCTCGCGCTCTGTCAACACCCCCAAATGAATACTGGCAATATTACCCGTTCCCACCATGACCACTTTTAACTTACTCATAAAACCGCAATGACCTACCTCCTGTAGCTTTACAACCTGAAAAGATGCCAATCATATAGACAACCCCCTCTAAGCCCTTTGACACCCTTAATCCAGCTCACAATCCGAAGGACAAGGCTACCGTTCCAGCAGGGTATCATCCCTAGCACTTCTTCCCATCACAAACAGACCGCCCTGAATGTCGATAGTTTAGCGAGGTGATTGGTGTCTGAGCCGGTCTGGAAAAGTTGGACAGGTTGCCTAACCAAGATAAAATAAAGCAA
>CAZYDZ010000296.1:0-2102 GCA_964646535.1 uncultured Opitutaceae bacterium | reverse complement strand
CCTTCAGATCCCCATAAGCCTTGACCAGTAGCGGGTTGCCGCATACAAAGCCGAGTCTCCAACCGGTCATATTGAACCCTTTGGAAAGGGAGTGTAGCTCGATGGCCACCTCTTTGGCTCCTGGGACTTGCAGAATGGAGAGCGGGGTTCCCTCAAAAATCAGTGCGGCATAGGCGGCGTCCTGAATAACGACGATCTGGTGTTTGCGGGCAAAATCGACAACCTTCTGGAAAAACTCCAGCGTTGCGGAAGCGCCGGTCGGATTGTTGGGATAATTGATGACCAGAACCTTGGATTTGGCCAGAACATCGGCTGGAATGCTGTCCAGATCTGGCAGGAAGCCGTTCTCGTGGGTCAGTGGCAGGTTGTAAACCTGGCCTCCGTAATAGCGGGCATGAGTGCCGAATACGGGATAGCCGGGGGTAGTCATCAGCACGTAGTCACCAGGGTTGATCAGAGTGGCTGGAAGAATGGAGAGAGCGGCCTTGCTGCCGATGGAATGGAGAATTTCCGTTTTTGAGTCCAGGTCGACGCCAAAGACGTTTTTCATATAGCGGGCGGCAGCCTGCAGGTATTCGGGGCCACCGTTATCGGCATAACCGCGATTCTCGGGTTTGCCAGCTTCCTGGCGCAGGCTTTCCACCACGATCGGAAAGGCCATTTCATCAGGCTCGCCAACACCCATATCAATCAGCTCCGTATCAGGATAAGCCTCGCGTGCGGCGCGTTTGGCGCGTTTGATCTTTTCAAACTTGTAAATAGCATTGGTTTTTCCGTAGGAGGCACCGCCAATGCGTTCTGCAAATAGTTGCTGAATATAGGATTCCTGCATAAAGTGCAGATTTACTGTTGAATAAAGGGGATGAGTCAATGTAGTTTTGAGGGAAGTAATGCAAATCATTCAAGGAACGGATGAGATGCGGTTCAGGACCGCCGAGCTGAAGAAAGGGAACAAGCGCGTTGTTTTGGTCCCTACCATGGGGTGTTTGCACGAAGGGCATCTGAGTTTGATACGGTTGGCTCACAAACACGGGGATATTGTAGTCGTATCCATATTTGTAAACCCTACCCAGTTTGGCCCAAGCGAAGACTATAGCAGGTATCCGCGCAATCCTGAACAGGATCTGGATCTGTGTGAGAAGGAAGGAGTAGACATTGTATTCATGCCTGATGCTTCGCAGATTTATCCATCAGGTTATTCCACGTATGTGGAGGAAGAGGAGTTGAGCAAGGGATTGTGCGGGATTTCCCGCCCGCATCATTTCCGTGGAGTCTGCACGATTGTGGCCAAGCTGTTCAACATGGTCAGACCCGATGTTGCAGTGTTTGGACAAAAGGACGCACAGCAGCATGCGATCATTCGCAAGATGGCCAGGGAACTTGCCTTTCCAATAGAGATTGTCATTGGCCCGATCGTCCGAGAAGAGGACGGATTGGCCATGAGTTCGCGCAACCGCTACTTACGGGGGGCTCAACGTCAGGATGCGCTGACGATACACAAGGCGTTGTCCGAAGCCACAAGAATGGTGGAGGCGGGACAGCGTAATGTGGATCGCGTGATGGCGGAGATCACGCATATCCTGTCAAACTGTCGCAGAATTCGTGTCATTTATGTGTCTGCGGTTCATCCCGATACCATGCAACCCGTGCGTGAAATTATCCCTGGCAGCACTTTGATAGCGGTTGCCGTATGGGTGGATGAGGTGCGTCTTATCGATAATATTCTGGTATAAACGAACAAGAGTTGCTTCTGGTTTGTCAGTATTCCACTGGATTTGGGCCAGAATTTTATCTCAGCCAATAATCAACCTAATCCGTAATGAGAGATTTCGATGTTCTTGTGGTTGGCAGTGGAATTGCCGGCCTCAGTTTTTCACTGAAAGTGGCTGCCGCGGGATATCGTGTAGCGATTATCACTAAAAAGGATCGTGCGGAATCCAATACGAATTACGCCCAGGGAGGAATTGCCGCGGTAACTTCTCAGACGGATGATGTGGAATTGCACGTTGCGGATACCCTGGCTGCGGGCGATGGCCTGTGCAATCAGCATGTGGTGCGGGAGATATTGCAGGAGGGCCCCGAACGTATACAGGAGTTGATCG
>CAZYDZ010000295.1:0-2105 GCA_964646535.1 uncultured Opitutaceae bacterium | reverse complement strand
GGTAATGCCATGTGGGACCGCATGTAACGAGTAATGTGGGCCTGCGGGTCTCCAGCAGTGAACGCACAAAAGCAGGCCATGCGGTGTTGGGCAAAAAGTTGCCGAGGGCAAATAGATCGGTCGTGTATTTTCCCCAGTCGGCAAGTAGGTCGGGGGTATCCGTACTTCCCGATACGACGGTCAGCTTCCAGTCCAGTCGGTCGAATTCGCGCAACAGACGAATCAGTTCAATACGCTCTCCCAGGTCGAGCTGGGGAGATATCAGCACCAGCGCGGATGGATGATTGGAAGGTCGGTGGAATACAGGGGGAACCAGGTCCAGTTGCAGTTTGCGAAGAGGCTTTTCTTCCGCCTGCGGAAAGGTACGTTTGTTGAAGAAGCGTCGATGCTCATCCAGTATATTTTCTGTTTCAGGATGTTCGGAGACGGTCTCTTGTTCCTGATGCCAGGCGAGATATTCTTCAATGGTTTGCCCCCAAACACCCTGAGTAGCGGCACGCAGCCAAAAATCCCATAATGTCAGTTTTGGGGGGAGTCCTGTGCGAAAGCCGTTCAAATCCTTCCAGAGGGAATAGCGAATGAGAACGGGGGAGCGATTGGCGCATGCGCGCAGAAAAGTATCACCGGACTCAAACCCTGTATTCCAGAGCTGCGTTCCGTTTGAACCTGTCTGGACACTGTAGGAGCCCACCCAGGGGACGTTGGTTTGCGAATGCAGGTGCCAGACCAGTTTTTCGAGAAAGGTCGGTTCCAGGTCCCAGTCTTCAAACAGCGGAATAAAGAAAGGTGTTGTGTCGCGTTGTAACCAGCGATTCCAGAATGTACCCGCATCCTGTTGGAAGTCGCTTTGCGCAGCCTGTACCCGCATTGCTTTCCAGGGAACGAAGGATTGTCTATCCAGTAAAGAGGGGTCCATCCCTGGAGCCAGCAGCGCAGTGACCCAGTGATTAGCGGGAGCGGGAGTTCCCGGGATGTTGTCAGGATTGCGCACAACACGCTGACCGGGCGGCTGGGTTTCTGCTGGGAAACGAGGATGAATCATGTCTTCAAGCGTAGCATGACACCCTGAAAGCTCAAGTACCTACTGTGATATTTATGTTGTGTTTACTCCCTATCCTCTGACCGAGTCAAAGGCCTTTCGCACGTAGGCTCGGGTATCCCTGTAATAGCGTATGGCGTCTTCGCTTAGTGGTAATCCCATCTGTCTGCGGGAGCGGGCGATAATCAGATGCAATTGCCAAAGATGGTCCTCGCTGGTGTCGATTCCCCAACTGCGCACCTTGTCATCGACCTTTTGTCCCGCGAGGATATTTACCATGGATCGATTGGCAGGGAGTCGGGAGCTATCTTCATTTTGGTGAGCCAACAGGTTTTGCTGAATATCAAGCAACGCCTGAACCTTGCTGGCGGGGATTCGGTTGAGCAGCCTTTCACAGGTCAGGGCAATCAGTGTGGCAATATTGAACAATACGGACTGTTGTGAGATTTCCGCAAGTACAGGAATGGACTTTTCGCTGCCGCAAATGCGCAACATGCCAGCAGCCTGCAGCCAGAGTGGAATGTCGACATGGTTGTCGGTGCGGGTTGCCAGGCTTTGGGTAAATGCAGAGCCCATTTCCCGATCTGTAATTGCTTGCAGCAGACGTGTTTCTGCCCGTTTGTCATCCTGATAACCCAATATAGCCGCTGCGTAAAAGGAGACTTCCCGATTTTTGGAAGAGAGGCGTTCCGCAACGCGGTCCCGCATGTCAGGCATGTGGGCAAGCTGCCAGATGTGGATACCGCTTTTGCCTCCATCCAGTTTGTTCAATAGGCTTTCCGCAGTCTCCACGGTTTGGCTCGCATAAATATGACGTTCTTCCTCATGCTGATGAATACCTGCAGCCTGCAGATATCTCTTTTGTCCACTTTCAATTTCGAATTTCAGGCTGTCAGGGTCTTGCAGCGCGCCGCTGGATTGCAGCTTCTGTTGCAGTAGCGGAAGGCTTGCATGGCGCGCATCACGATGATGGTGTGCACAGAAGGCGGCGGCAATTCCTGCAGCCTCACCCAGTCTTTGCATGTCACGTTGCATGCGTACGCTGTAGGTGGCATCCATTTCTATG
>CAZYDZ010000294.1:0-2125 GCA_964646535.1 uncultured Opitutaceae bacterium | reverse complement strand
TGATAATAGTAAATAACCCACGTTGGAGGCCCATCTCAGGCGGTGGGCCTCCAACTTGTTTTTAATCGCAGATGACGCAGATTGTCACAGATGGTTTTTTATATCTGCGCCAATCTGCGTCATCTGCGGTTAAACAATATACCAGTACCATGAAATCAATCCGAGAATATTTTAGAGTTATCAGCATTTGCGAGAATGGGTCAAAAACTTGTAGTAGGAGCGGCTTTCGTCTATAACAAGCTGGCGCCACCGTCGCAGGTTAGGGTCGTGCCAGTGATCCAGCGACTGTCAGCCGAGAGTAAAAAGGTGACAGCGTGTGCGACATCAACGGGGGCGCCTGCGCCGAGGGGAGTTTTCGCGTAGGCCTGCTGTTTTTCTTCTGCGGAAAAATGTGCGAGTACACGTTCGCTCATGGGAGTCTCAATGAGGCCTGGGGCAACCGTATTGACGCGTATGCTGAATTTAGCCAGTTCGAGCGCCCACTGGCGCGCGGCGGCTTCCAAGGCAGCCTTGGCAGTGGTGTAATGGAGAAAACCAACGGCGGGATGACGAACAGATAGAGAAGATAGCCAGACAATGGAAGAGCCATTGTACCAGCGTTTCTGCTTCAACCCCGCACGGAGAAAATCCTGTGGAAAGTCGAGGTGTATGCGGTAGCAGTCCGTGCGATCCTCTGGCTTAGCGAGTTCTGCCAGCGCAGGTTTGAGGATGCCTGCTGCGTGTACCATGCCGTGCAATGCACCGTCTATCCGTTGCCAGAGCCTGTTAATCGACTCATCCGGCAGCAGGTCAGCCTCAAGATACTGATGTTTGCCTGTCAGCCCATTCGACAAGGATTGAAGAGCCTGCGGATTTCTCCCTGTCAGGATCAGTTTGTAGCCAATGCGATCCAGTTGACGGGCAATAGCCATTCCGATACCTGAAGTAGCTCCAGTTACCAGAATAGACCTGTCTGCGGGAGGTGACATGGTTACGATGCTGTTGTAGCGGGTGCTTCTGTTTGATCTGAGGTCGTTTTAGTTTCTTCCTTGGTACCCTTTGTTCCCTTGGCTGGGCGCGGGGGGAATTCAAAGCCGAGTTTGCCTTTTTTATCCAACGTGAGAATCGCGGAAAAAGGCTTTCCGGTACGTTTGGAAATAAAGCGCTCCAACAGATCTGTGCGCCCGTGTTCCAGCAGTTTGACGAACTGTTCGGTAGGAATCTCTTTCTTCAGCAATACCCGGCTGACGCGGAAGGTACACGGTTTTTCCGCTGCCTGACTGTTCTCGCAGAGAAATGCCTGTGGCGTGGCGTAAACCTTGCCACCGTCCAAGGGGCAAGTCCCCACAACCGGGTACTGAGAGAAATCGACAGGCTCCTGATCGGTTTCTGTGCCATTGCTGTTCGGGCCGAAATCGAATTTCACCTTGTAATCGTCGTCCAGCAGCAGGACGGCGGAATAGGGCTTACCAGCTTTGGAGCGGAATCCATCCAATGGTCCGACCCGTTTATCGCGCAGCAGGGTGGCAATCTCTTCCTCTGAGATCTGGCGATTACCAATCATTTTAAAGATGCGAATGACACCATCCTGAGAGGAGTATGTGCGTACGGTTTCCTTTAGAGGCAATTGGTCTGTTGGGCTGATGATGGATGTTTCCCGACTTTCCATCTCTTCCTCTGAAAACTCCTTGGTGCGTTGTACCAGCTTACTGGTCATGTCGGAAATTTCCTGCATGAACTGTTCGCGGGAGAATTCTCCCAGTTCCATCTTGCGCAACTTCGATTCCCAGTCACCCGTCATGGAGGGACTGGTCAATTCCTCTGCCTTCAGTGCGCCCAGGAACTCGATCAACCCTTGTGCTTTGGCCGTGGCGATCAGTTCGCGACCCTCGCGGTCAATGTATTTGAGGGCGATCAAATGTTCAATGATCTGGGCGCGCGTAGCGGGAGTTCCCAGGCCTTTTTCCTTCATCGCTTCGGCCAGTTCTTCATCGTCAACCAGCTTGCCAGCGGTTTCCATTGCGGACAGCAATGTGGCTTCCGTAAAGCGGGGAGGGGGGCGCGTAGCCTCTTCTTTTTTATTGGCTTCCAGTATTTTGGACTGCGGAGGCTGACCATCCCCGCACTCAGTGACGGTGATGGTCAG
>CAZYDZ010000293.1:0-2181 GCA_964646535.1 uncultured Opitutaceae bacterium | reverse complement strand
CTCCGCCCGCTCTGCCACACGGGATGAATGGCTGGTCTTGCGCAAGGCGGCTTTGCGCAACCTAAAGGGTTTCAATCTGATGCTGCCCTTGCGCAAACTCACCATGGTATGTGGAGTGTCGGGTTCAGGAAAAAGCACTCTGTTCCGCGACCTGCTGTTACCCGCCATTCGCCAACATCAACAGCAGCCACAGGAGCCACGGCTAGCGCTCACATCGGACTGGCAGCGTATCTACCCGGAACACAAGGGGCCTCACGCGCCATTCAGTGAATTATTGAACGGCAATCGCTTTCGACAAATACTGGAAGTCGATCAGTCGCCAATTGGAAAAACACCCCGATCCACACCGGCCACCTATATCGGCGCGTTTGATCTGATCCGTCAGTTATACGCAGAAGTACCGGAAGCGCGCATGCGCGGTCACACACCAGGTTTCTTTTCATTCAATACTCCAGGCGGGCGCTGCGAATATTGCAAGGGAGCGGGGCAGATCAAACTCGAAATGAGTTTCATGCCTGATACCTATGTCGAATGTGAGGAATGTAACGGTTGCCGCTTTGGCGCTGAGGTGCGCGATATTCTGTTCCGCGACAAATCAATCGACCAGGTATTGGCCATGAGCTTTTCCGAAGCGGCAGAGTTCTTTGAATTCCACCCGCAGTTGCGTCCAATGCTCGCATTGATGGTCGAAACAGGAATGGGCTATCTGACCCTCGGACAAAGCAGCCCTACGCTCTCCGGTGGTGAAGCACAACGACTCAAACTGGTGTCAGAACTGGTACGCGGCATTTCCTCTCGCCCCGATCCCAGACGCGATGCGGGTAATTTCTATCTTCTCGAAGAACCCACCATCGGACTCCACCTGCGCGATTGTGAACGTCTGATTCACCTGCTGCATCGCTTGGTTGACCAGGGAAATACAGTAGTGGTTATCGAACACCACCTCGACCTGATCGCCGAAGCCGACTATCTCGTTGAGATTGGTCCGGAAGGTGGCAACGCCGGTGGTCAGCTCCTCTATCAGGGAAACCTGCGGGAGTTTCTGAAAATCAAAAACTCTCCTACCGCACCATTGTTGAAAAAAGTATTGAAACGATAGCCTACGGATTTCACCACGCTGCCATACGCGCATGCGTCATGCGCTCACGGATACCTCCTGTCTTTAAGTAGCCGCCGCCTTACTCCCCCATAACGCTCTCCTCCTTTTTAAGAAACCTACCTTATCCGCATCGGCGCACTGTAGGAGGGGCTTTACGCCGACACAAAACCACACCCATTCGGTCGGTGCGTAAAGCCCCTCCTACAAGGAAAATCAGCGATAACCCTCTGAAACTAGCGGCATTCGGGTCGGGTCCTATCGCCTCAACCAAACATCTGGTGCATTTCCTTGATCGGGAAACGCTTGCCTGGGCAAACCGTATGGTTGCGGTCAATCTCACGATGAACCGCAAACTTGATCGCACTGCTCGCCAGTAAATCGTTCTTCAGATAGGAGACCAGTTCTACAAACGCATCCATCTGCTGTTGGCTCGGCTTGACCTCTTCGAAATTGCCAACCAGGCATATCCCGATACCTGCAAGATTCACCTGATGGTTGCGTACATGCCCCCCCTGTATCTGTTGTTTCCAGCGGCCTCCTATCTCCACTTCACCATTGCCGGAGTCGATTCCGTTTCCGATCACAAAATGGTAAGCGAGTCCATTTGCCATACGACGATCTTCACGGTGCGCGCGATCATAACGAGCCGCATTGCCACGATGGATCCCACTGTGGTGCCCCACAATCCAGCGCCAGCGATCACGCTCTATGTTCAAATTTTTGGAAAAATCCACGACCTCCTGGATATAACGATAGCGTGGACTACTCCCTCCCCCCTTGCCCTCAATCACCAATTCCTGTCCAACACGAATGGTATCTCCACTCAGATTGTTTGCTCTGCGAATCTCTCGAACCGTTGTACCATATTGCTGCGCCAAACCACTGAGTGTATCTCCCGATTTTACCGTGTGGACAATACGAGTGGCTCCAGCAGCAGGAATATTCAATACCTGCCCCACCAGAATCCGGTCTCCCTTTAATTGGTTCATGCTCCGCAGATCATCCAGCTTTACTCCATAACGCGCGGCAATACCGCTCAGAGTCTCCCCCGCCTCCACAGTATGAGTCAGTGAACCCGTTCC
>CAZYDZ010000292.1:0-2191 GCA_964646535.1 uncultured Opitutaceae bacterium | reverse complement strand
ACTTTCTTGCGCCGTGCACGGGAGGCTGCTGCATTGGTTGATCTAGGCATGTTGTATGTTCTTTCTTGGTTTTTTAGATCCCGCGGGTCGCCATCTAGTTATACACCCGCAAGGATATTATTGGACGTGCTTCAATACACAGGTTACAGGCCATGCGGCAGCGCGATACGGATACGCTTGGAGAATCCGACCGACACTTCCTGGTCCTGTCCGCTACGACGCTTCTGTTTCACAGACTTGTTGCGCAGAAGGTGACGACGATTCGGGCTGCGACGCATGATCTTGCCCGTACCGGTCACTTTGAAGCGTTTGCTAATCGACTTGTTGGTCTTACGCATAGGAAAGGAGAAAATCTGAGCCATCCCTCCCCCTCAGTCAACTACAATCTTTACCAGATTATAGGCCCTATAAGACCTAAGGCTCCATGGGACAAAGGAGAGTTTATCGCATTGACCTGACAAGAGCTTGGACTGACAATTCCGGAACCTATTTCCGACCAACCATGATTTTCGACGCTTGGGCAAACTTCTCCTCCTACACCTCATTACATCCGCGTTTTGCGCGGGTGTTGGATTTTGTGCAGCGCCAGCCGCTGGAGCAACTGCCGGAGGGCAAACATGAAATCGACGGTCAAAACCTGTTTGTGATCGTCGCGGAATACGAAACCAAGCTGGTGGAAGACTGTATATTTGAAGCACATCGCAAGTACATTGACGTCCAGGTCATGTTGCGAGGAGAGGAACGTATGGGATTCGCGCCGCTGTCGCGCGGGGAGGCGGAGCCGTATCAGGAAGAACGCGACCTGACGATTGTAAGGGGAAATTCCGATTTCCTATTGTTGTCGGAAGGATACTTCACGATCTTCTTCCCACAGGATGCACACATCCCTGGAGTGATGGATCAGCAACAACCCAATAAGGTTCGTAAAGCGATATTCAAGATCGCACTGTAAATCCATCTGCCCCCGTTCGTATGAATCGGTGATTTTATCGATTCACCCGTAAGAATCATCCCATGTTGTATCAGACTTACGCAGAAACTCCGGATTTGCATCCGGTAGATTTTCCTCACTTTCCAACACGCCAGCAGGCTGTGATCTGGCGCAACTGGGAAATGGTCCCCACCGAACGATTGGCGCAAACCCTCGCCTGTAACGTCAGTCAAATAGCGCAATTGGCTGCCGATCTCGGGTTGCGTGTCCCATCCAAAGTCAATCCGCAATGGCTGTCCCGTGGTTATATCACGATCATTCGCGCCAACTGGCACCTGCTCCCCTACAATCAATTACTGGAACTACTCGAATGGACTCCCGATCAACTGGCACACACCCTCAAGGAAGATGATTTCCTATGGGTAAAGCTTGGCTATCAGAAACCAACCGTACCCCCTGTTACCTACCACCCTCTTACACCTGCACAGCAACAGCAGACCACAGTCATTCGCCAACAGATCCAGGAATATTTCCCTGACCACACTCAAAATGCCCCCGTCCCTCCATTTGATTTCCTCACCCCCTTTACCCGCCCAACATCCCTTGCACATACAAATGGGACACCCACCCACTGGCAGGGTCGGCTGCAGAATATGGGACACCCATCTTTGGAGCGGGTTACGCTCGACGAACAATGGGCAGTCGTTTGTTCTCCTCAATTTCGGCGAGCTGGTGTTTTCGCAAACCGTTTTATTGAGGAACACTCGTCTCAATGGGGAATTCGTCTCTCATTGTACGACAACAAGGAAGAGGCATTGCAAGCGGGGCGGCGCCCTTTGATACTCACCGTATCTGAGGATACCGCACTCCTGTCCGAAAGCCACAGCATCCGGATTTCCTTACAAGAAATCACCATACAGGCCGTGGATGAGGTGGGATTGCTGCGTGGTCTGCAGTGGCTGCAAGCCCGGATGGCTCAGCACCAATCCCCTCATCTGCGGGTAGAGTCTCTGGAACGCAACACACGTTTCGAACTGCGCTTCCTCTACTCTTATTTCGCAGTGTATGGCGATCCTCTGCTGGATGAACAGCTCGACCCTTACCCGGATGAATTGCTGCGTCAATTATCTCAACAAGGCATCAACGGCGTATGGCTGCATGTGGTGCTTTATCAACTGGTTCCATTCGAGGCCGCTCCTCATCTGTCGCAACATTGGGAAAAACGTTTGGCTGGCTTGCGCAAGCTTGTAGAACGGGCAG
>CAZYDZ010000291.1:0-2202 GCA_964646535.1 uncultured Opitutaceae bacterium | reverse complement strand
GAGAGCGGAAACCATGACGACATGATGTCCCCCCTGTTTCACAATCTCGGGAAGGTTGTAATCCTTAATGCCTCCAATAGCAAAAAAAGGTAAGGGAGGGTTCAGCGAGGCTACTTCCTGCAATAACGAAAGACCGACGGCCAGATATTCGGGCTTGGTCGGGGTTTCAAAAATAGGTCCGACAGCAAAATATTGCAACGTATTGTCACTGCATAGCTCAATCGCCTGTTGCGCTTGCGCCAGACTGTGTGTGGAGAGACCGAGTATGCGATCCCTTCCAAGGTATTGTCGTGCCAGTACGGGATCCATGTCATCCTGGCCAATATGTAATCCCAGGCGAGGAAACGCCATACAGGCTTCCAAGTCATCGTTGACAATGAGGGGAGTGTCCAGACGGGCAAACATCGGAACCAAGTCGCTGAGATAGGCGATTTTCTGTTCCGTATTGAGATCCTTGGCCCGCAATTGGATCAAATCCGCTCCGCCCGATATTAAATCTTCACACACGGAAACCATTCTACCCCTCTCCACATACTGGGTATCCAGAATTGCATACAACATGGGAGAATCGTTGGACAACGGTTTCATGAGGTTTGCTGTGGAGGCTGTTCTTCCTCGGGATTGGCCGTGGGCAAGGATTGTGAAGGAGGATTGGTTGGGACAGACTGGGGGAGGAAACCGTCGACCACAATGTCGATGGAGGTCAATTCGCTGAACTCCAGATTTTCCCTCAATCCGTGTGTCAATTGTTCCTGCAGGTATTGAGAAACATCCGACAGTCGAATTTGCGACGAGACCAGAATGTGGACCTCAAGTTTATAGCTGTCGTCTACGGAAGTCAGCCTGCTTTTGCGATAACGGATGGTGGGGACTTCGTTACAGGTATGACGGGCCAGTTCACGAACAGCTTCTGCAGAGATGGATATCTGACCGTGGCTGCTTTCGCTGACCCATATTGAACGGGAGCGTCGGCCGTTGCGATAGAACAGTACGGCAAAGGCCAGCAGCAACAGGACAACCGCGGTCAACAGCAAAGGATGTTCCCAAAACCGAAGCAGATTCTGCAGGAACGTGTTCACGGCAGTCAGAGGTTCTGTTCACTGCTGTCGCCTGGCAGCAGCGCTTCAGCTCCCTTTTTTTGTGAGACTTTGTCTGTTGCCAGACGTACGCCGTCGATCACCACATCCACCTGCCTGACCTGAGCGCCAGTCATGGATGCCACCCGTTCTTTAATGACAGTCTGTAACTGGAAAGCTACTTTTGCCAGTTCGCTGCCATACAGCATGATGACCCGTATCTCTATGTGATACACGCCAGGCTCCGGCTCCTCAATCTTTACCCCGCGTTCGGAATTTTGACGGGAGGTGAAAATTTCCGCCAGGCCATCCACAAAACCTGAACCCACACCAATCACACCAGGTACTTCGAATGCTGCCAGACGAACGATATTGGCCACCACATGCAGGGCAATCTTGATATTGCCCAGTGTGTCATGATCCTCGCCGGCGTTGAATTCGTTGGAAGGTGGTTCGGAGGGTGTACTCATGGCTTATTGGTTTTTCAGGCTGTCAACAGAGGTCCGTTGCAGGAAGTCTTCGATAAAGGAAGTAGTTGCTTTACCTTCGCGGAACAATGGGTCGCTGATGATGGCCTTGCTGATGGGAATTGTGGTTTTCACTCCGCGAATCAGGTATTCGCTGAGTGCGCGATACATTCGGTCCAGAGCCAGTTCACGGGTTCTGCCGAACGTGATGACCTTGCTGATCATGCTGTCATAATAGGGAGGGATACGATACCCCGAATAGACGTGTGAGTCAATACGTACTCCGTGTCCCCCTGGCGCATAGTAGAGGGTGATTTCTCCAGGGCTGGGAGCAAAATTATGCGCAGGATCCTCCGCATTGACGCGACACTCGATTGCGTGACGCAAAAACTGTATGTGCTTCTGATCGTATTCCAGCTTGTTTCCTGATGCGATCAGGATCTGTTCCTTCACCAGGTCGATTCCCGTCACTTCCTCTGTGACTCCGTGTTCGACCTGGATACGGGTGTTCATCTCAATGAAGTAGAAATTGCCCTTTTCATCGACCAAAAACTCGATGGTGCCTGCATTTTCATAACCGACAGACTCGGCTGCCCGCACTGCTGCCTTACCCATTGCCTTGCGCAGGCTTTCACTCAGGAAGGGCGAGGGGGCTTCTT
>CAZYDZ010000290.1:0-2243 GCA_964646535.1 uncultured Opitutaceae bacterium | reverse complement strand
GATGTAGACAGCGGAAAAGTACGAGAAGGATTGCTGGAAGAATTGGAAAGAAAGGGAAACTGAAAAACGTGTCAGGCGGCTGAATGCTGAAAACACAGGACTATAGGCAAACATAGGATTAGCCTCTTCGACTTCGTGTGAGACTCCTCATCTGCGCTCATCCTGAAAATCTGTGGTTCAAAATCCCTGCCCCCCTGCCACGTCGACTGGGTCGCGGCGTAAAGCCGCTCCTACAATCCTGTGTATCCTGTAAATCCTGCCTAGAAAAGCACACGAGAGTTCGGCGGCGTGCCCGATATGTCGGGATCGCCCTACCCATGAAAGACCGTGATTTCCTTCACATCCTTCCATTTAGAGCTTCTCAATGGCCAACAACTTTTTATGAAGTCCGGGAAGGCGTCGTTGATTGGCCTCATCTGACGGAAGATGACCAGGCAAGGCGTCACGGAACGCAGGTTTCTTTTGCAGGCTCTGGATACTCTCAATCACAAATTGTCGTAAAGATGACGGAGCACTGTCGATCTCTGTCACAATATTTGCGCGCCCATCTACAACCGTAATGAAATCTTCCAAATCTGAACTACCATAGTAGTCACTGTTACCACGATCACAGAATGCCGCGTACTTGGTTGCAAGAAATGCCACAGGAGAAACCAATCGTAGCGGCTGACCGCCAATATCCTGCAAGCTGGAGCTTTCCAGCGCTTCTTGAAACCAAATCGTATTCAAACCAAGATGCGCACCGTCAGTGGGCATGATGTCCACTGTCAATGTTCCCAGTTTCCAACGACACATGGGAACACCCTCTGTTGTATCGTGCTCAAAATCGAGTTTGCGTAGCTTCTCTTCAACAGAGGAATAACGAAAGGAGGCCACCACCTCAAGAATCACATCCACATCGTCTGTTGCACGAACGGGAGACATGGATGGATGATCCAAAAGAAAACCTACGATTGAACCACCTACAAACACATAGTCCATACCCATCTGGTCGAGGCGGCCAGCGACCGCTCGTAGTGAACCGGGATTGACGGATTGGTTACTCATGAGTGGCAAGTCGTCGGCTGATCTCCTGTTCCGCCCATTGGCGTTCACGGGCGCGACCGATACGCAGGCAGTCCACAAGCGCCAGCAGATCATAAAGATATTTGTCTGCCCGTACTGCGTGCGGTACACTTGAGTAAAGTGGCTTCACCGCCAGCCCCTGAACAACGCCTTCCGCATCAGGCCAGACTGGCTGGAGTTGACCTTTACCGTCAAATCGACCCTCCGTCACGGGGGCAGCCCATGCCGTGGGGATTCCGCGAGTCACACTTCCCAGTGCGGCTGGAAACGCAAAAGGAACTCCATGCACTAAAAAGAGTTTGAGCGCACCCTGACGTACATGCCTGTTCGCCACCTCAACCAGACGGACATTTTGCACGCGACGAACCGAGGCATGCACTTCCGAAGCACTCATCCCCAAGTCCTTGCCCAATTCCGCATAAACAGGACTCCCTCCCCTGCATAACCTGAGGGCAACAACAATATCCTGTGGCTTGGTTGACATGCATATACGCTATTCGCGAATTGCGAATAAGCAAGCAAAACCGACCATTCCTATTAACATGCAACCCTTCTGTGCTCATCCTGAAAATCTGCGGTTCAAAATTACCGGGTCGCGGCGTAAAGCCGCTCCTACAAGGGAAACGCCTTCAATCCTGTATATCTCCTTTGTGCCCGTAGTGTCTTAGTGGTCAGCGCCTGAACGACCTATCTTGACGTCGGGGTGCGTTAGAATTGTGCCTTCATGACGAAATTGACTGACATCACTCAGGAAGCATTGCCAGCCTTTCAAGCGTTGCTTGAAAAGGTCAACGAACAAGAAAAGCGCGCGGGGGCTCTCGGTGCAAAAATCGTGCGACAACTGGAGGAATTATCGCAAAGCGGGGTGATAGACGGCTATAATTTCAGTGCGGAGCTATCCTGTTTTTCTTCCGACGAAGAGGTCAATCGGAAGTACCATGTTGAGGATGGGAACCCGATTATGATATTCCATTGCTATACCCTGCCCAACGACAAGAACGACTTTCTTGCAATCAACTGGAATGAAGAGACCGTCGTCGAGAATACGTTATTAGAGGGATTACATTTGGGCTACGCCATGCATTGTATTTGCTTCCATGAAAATCTCAGCCTGGAAGATATTCTTGCGATAGACTCCATCTGGATCGACTTAAAGGTAGATTACCAGTTTGAAACCA
>CAZYDZ010000289.1:0-2246 GCA_964646535.1 uncultured Opitutaceae bacterium | reverse complement strand
TGGTCAGATCAATCACCACCTCGCGCAGCGGACTACTCTTCAGGTTTTTCAAACAATGCCAGCCGAGCGGTCTCCGCAGCTCTTCCCGTTGCATCATGGCCTCATAGCCACTATCGATCAATGGAGAGTCAGGAAATTCGGAAGATGGAGACGGAGTACTCATTGGCAACCACTACTCAATCAGACTTACACCCGGTTGCAAAAGGAAATAAATGCCTCCCTCCAAGCACACAAAGGTTTGGAAGAAGAGTCTTTGCCTTGTAGGAGCGGCTTTACGCCGCGACCAGACCCACACCACATTCGGGGTCGCGGCGTAAAGCCGCTCCTACAAGGGGATGATCTTCGGGGCTTCTCCTCTTCGTTGTCTTTCCCTGGTGTTTCTTATCTGCGAAATCTGCGGTTCCCTCTTCCCTTCTTTAGTCTTTCATGTCTCCGCGCAGGCGATAGCTGCGGGGGGAACAACCGTGGATCTTCTTAAATTGTTGGGAGAAATGGATCGGGCTGCTATAACCACACCGGCTGGCAATTTCATGAACCATCATACCCGAATGGCTCAGCCAGGAGCAGGCATTCTTCATACGAATCTGTTGCAAATATTGTAATGGTGTCACCCCATGTACATCATGAAAAAGAGTACAGAAACGCTGCGGAGTCATGTAAAAGTAACTGGCCACCTGTTCCATCCGCAACGGTCTCCCCATATAGCCCTCCAGGTATTTCATGATTTCATGAGCCAGCGCGTTCTTTCCATGCTGATTTTCTTCCACTGGATTCTCCTGCTCATAAAGCAACCGGGAAATCAATACCAGTAGTTCCTGTGTCACCACTTCGAGCCGCTTGCTACGCAGATAGCGTGTGTGTTTGCTCTGGTATTCATCCGACAGGATATAGAACAGTCTGCGGATTTCTGTGGAGTATCCCCCGGCATTGAATACCAGTGGCCGCAAATATTGCGGTTGATATTGACGGAGAGAAAAGAAAATACCGGCAGCCTGGCTCTGCTGGTCCTTGTAATGAGACTGCTGACGACAGAGAGGAGGAATCAGAATCATGTCATTCTCTTGCAACAAATATTTGGTCCGGTTCACTGTATAGGTACCGTTGCCACGAAAAATCAGGTTGCAAACATACTCCCCTTCCTTCCCCTGCAGCTCCTGATTCCAGGCTTCCGGGTTTTCAAACAGCTCTGACATGAACCAGGCACGAACCTCTTTGGGTTTGCCCTTGTGTATCGATAACCAACCTGTGGCGGTATTCATAACGTAAAATCTGAGAACTCCCTATTTTCTCACAAAAAAATAATAAATCCTAATTACTAATAAAAAACCTTAAGTTTTTCCCCTATCCTCTGTCAATCTCCCGTTCCTAGAATAAGGACAACAAACATCATTAACCCGTAATTGGTTCCTGTCCCACAAAACTTCATTTCCGCCATGAACACATCCACACACAGTAAATACTCCATGTTTCACAAACATTCTAATTCCATCCTTCGGCATCTAGCCGCATGGACATGCGTCAGCGTTCTCCTGTCACCGCTTGCCCTGCCGGCGCAAATCACCCACACCTGGCTCGGCAATGAGTTTGTCGATTTATGGAGCTCAGCAGCAAACTGGAGTACGAATACAACACCAGCAAACGGAGACAGCCTGATTTTCGACGGTCCTTACACCGCATCTTACAACGACCTGCTCTTTCAGGTGTCGTTGCGCGAAATTACATTTGCCTCTACAGCAGGCGATGCCTTCGTGGTTTCCGGAAATCTATTCAGTATCGGTGGCACCATCACGAATCACAGCAATGATTTGGTGGAAATTCAAAACGATCTCCATATCGTGAATGCCGGATCCCCTATCCCAAACAGCTATACGATCGGTGCGTGGCCAAACGGCAGCACAGGTCTATTGATTGATGTGGGACATGCTGGAATGACGTTGAGCGGTAATATCACCCGGGACGCAAACGAACGGGTACTGGTCAAAACCGGAAGTGGAGTACTGACCATGACAGGGAACATGCAGCTCGGTCGAGGTGTCGCCATTGACAGGGGAGATTTGGTTCTATCCGGCGGCACATGGTCCAATTCGGGAGATAACACGCATCATCTCGTACTCGGTAGCGGATGGAATGCGAATGCGCCGGAACAGTTTGCCAGCTCCCGTCTTATACTGAAGGACAATGCCACGGTAAATCGGTTCTCGAATATCAGACTGCGCGCTTGGTCCGGCGCCAATTCCATTGTGGTG
>CAZYDZ010000288.1:0-2246 GCA_964646535.1 uncultured Opitutaceae bacterium | reverse complement strand
AGGCCTTGCTTCTTTTCCCCTTCTGCGAAAATCGGCGCCATCTGCGGTTTCTCTGTTTCAGGTCGCGGCATAAAGCCCCTCCTACAAAAATCTGCACAGACCAACCTGCCATCCATATCTCTTGACTCCTTGCAAGCTTCTGAAATCATGAAAGCCTCCTTAATTACGGATCATTTTCCCTATGAAAAAAGTTTTGATTATCGGTGCGGGCGGTGTTGGCGGAGTAGTCACACACAAATGCGCGCAACTGCCTGAAGTGTTTGGTGAAATCTGTCTGGCCAGCAGGACAAAGTCCAAATGTGACGCCATTGCAGCACAACTGTCCCGTCCTATTAAAACGGCACAACTGGACGCAGACAATCCAGAGGAAGTGGCCTCACTGGCAAAAAGCTTCGGAGCTGATCTGGTCATTCATGTGGCTCTTCCATACCAGGATCTGACCATTATGGATGGCTGCCTGGAGGCTGGTGTCCCCTACCTTGATACGGCAAACTACGAACCGCCCAATGAAGCCAGGTTTGAATACAAATGGCAATGGGCCTATCAGGACCGCTTCAGAGAAAAGAGCCTGTTGGCGGTTCTCGGATGCGGATTCGATCCTGGCGTCACCAACATCTTCTGCGCGTATGCCCAGAAACATTACTTCGATGAAATCCACCAGATCGACATCCTCGACGCCAACGGTGGTGATCACGGCCATCCTTTTGCCACCAATTTCAACCCTGAAATCAACATTCGCGAGGTAACCGCCAAGGGGCGTTACTGGGAACAGGGCGTCTGGAAGGAAACCGAGCCGATGGAAATCCATGAAACCTTCGATTTCCCCGAAGTCGGCCCCAAGGAAATGTACCTGATGTATCACGAAGAGTTGGAATCCCTCTGCAAAAACATCAAGGGACTGAAACGTATCCGTTTCTGGATGACTTTTTCCGAAAACTACCTGAACCACCTGCGTGTCCTGCAAAATGTCGGCATGACCAGCATTGAGCCTGTTGAGTTCGAAGGGAAACAGATCGTTCCGTTGCAATTCCTCAAGGCGGTATTGCCCGATCCTGCGTCGCTCGGCCCCCGTACGAAGGGTAAAACCAACATCGGCTGTATTATCGAGGGAATCAAGGATGGCAAACCACGCCGCATCTATATCTATAATGTCTGCGACCACGAGGAGTGTTATCGCGAAGTAAAGTCCCAGGCCATCTCCTATACTACGGGAGTGCCGGCTATGATCGGTGCCAAGATGATTCTTGAGGGCAAATGGTCTGGCAAGGGTGTCTTCAATGTCGAGGAATTTGATCCCGATCCATTCATGGAAGATCTGAATCGCTACGGTCTGCCATGGCATATACAGGAGTTGGCTCCTGATGAAAAAGTGGTTCTGGCCGGAGGATGAACAAGCAGCTTCCCGACTTCACTCATCTCAGCGAATTGCCAAGCCCAGCCTTCGTTGTCGACCTGGGTCTGCTGGAAAACAATCTGCGCATTTTGGACTCGGTGCAGCAGCGCACAGGCGCGTCGATTTTGCTCGCACTGAAAGGATTTGCCCTGTGGGAAACCTTTCCACTGGTACGCCGCTACTTGAAAGGCATTACTGCCAGCGGGCTACATGAGGCTTTGCTCGGACATTACGAGTTTCAGGGTGAAGTCCATGTTTATTCCCCTGCATTTCGCAGTGAGGACATGACGGAATTATGCCGTATCAGTGATCATTTGGTATTCAATTCCCCCTCTCAATTAGAACGGTTTCTCCCACAGATTCGCGCACAGCGCAAACAGCCTTCCCTGGCATTGCGGGTCAACCCTGAACACCGCGAAGTCGCGGTTGAACTGTACGATCCCTGCTCGCCCAATTCCCGACTCGGAACCAAATCTGGCAACCTGCAGGGATTCGACTGGTCACAACTGGACGGACTCCACTTCCACACGCTGTGTCAGCTCAACTCGGATGCGCTGGAACGCACTCTCGATGCAGTGGAGAAAAAATTCTCCCGGGCATTGCACACAGTGAAATGGGTGAACTTCGGGGGCGGACACCATATCACCCGTCCCGATTACGATATTGACCGTCTATGCCACCTGATTGAGGGCATCCGCAACCGTTACAACGTCGATGTCTATCTGGAGCCCGGAGAGGCGGTGGCGTTGAATACAGGCTTTCTAGTCTGCACTGTATTGGATATTATCCCTGGCGAATTGCCGCTCGCCATACTCGACACATCTGCCACCACCCACATGCCCGATGTCCTGGA
>CAZYDZ010000287.1:0-2292 GCA_964646535.1 uncultured Opitutaceae bacterium | reverse complement strand
ACAACGGCGAATCGCAACGTGTGCGAACAGACTGGTTTCCTTTAACCTCATCCCGTAGTCCGCTTTCCCCAATGACTCGCGCACAATGGATGATAGCCGTAGTGTCTCCTCCTCCAATCGGGGGTTGGATGGAACTTTCAACAGGTTTTCCCTGAATGGCAGGACAAGATGCCCCTGCCCCTGCCAACGAAAATAAAATGCGATTTCGATCGTCGGTGTTCCAGGTATTCGCTTGCGGGAATAATTCCCTGGACGTGAAAAAACCCACTCACCTGACTCTGCTCCTATCGTGTAAAAATCTGATTTTTCCTCAAATCTGCCACCCCGCACCCATATGGCTTTATAGCAATCGGAAGACTGCCTGTTGCGATAGGCAATCCGATGCATGCCTATCTCACTTATCGCCTCCAGGCTGATATGCAGGGAACTCCACATATTCAGTGACATCTGAGCACAGGAACTGATGTTCATAATATGTAATGGATTATTACCTTTTATCACTCATTACAATGATTTTCATCATTTCTGCTGGTGCTGCGCTGTAAACCAAAGATATATTTTAGTTACACCGAGTTCACTCACACAAACCTATGAAAAAGAAAATCAACACCCTCCGCTATAGCCTCTCACCGCTACGCTACCTGGGCCTGCTTTGCGCAAGCTTGCTAATATCCTCGAACCTACTGTTTGCCGCCACCCTCACCTGGAAAGGGGGCCCCGATGATGATTCATGGACCATCTCCACCAACTGGGAAGGAGACGTGGCTCCTGCAAATGGAGACAGTCTTATCTTTGTAGGAGATATCACTTATGTGCACAACGATTATCCAGATGCCCCCCCATTGGGCTCAACTTTGCTGTTGAGCGGGATCACCATTGCCTCTACCCATGAAGACGGGCTGTATATCGACGGCAGTCAGTTCCGCATCAGCGGGTCGATCATCAATGCATCTGGCAATGCGGTGGATATCGGGGCGCCAATTTACATGACGGGCAATCTCATCTTTGACACGGGGACAGCCGATATGACCATCGTCGGCGGTCTCGGTACCAGTGCTTCCAGTAATACCATTACCAAAACAGGCTCGGGGACACTGACTTTGTATGTTTCGTATTCCAATGGGCTCAATGTATACGAGGGGAGCCTGATTGTGGATGGGGGAACGGCGAGCTCCTCGTCAAGTAATTCAATCGGGGGACTGGGAGGCACCATCAGTCAACCGGCAAAAGCGGGCACCCTGATTTTTACGAATGATGCGAGCGGGGCGCTGGGCACGCGAATTCGCCTGAATGAGTATTCAGGCAACAATAAACTGATCATCAACGAGGGCGCTGTCATTTCCCTGCAAAACAGCTCTGGTACTAGCAATGGCATTGTTACCACGGGCAATTCCACCATGAATGTCGATATCTCGAATGGTGGCAGCTTCCTGTGGACAGGCACGGGCGGCGCCGTCGGCAACGCAAACAATATAGCCACACTTACCGAGTTGGTGGGTGGCGTGAAGAAGACAGGTTTCATCTGGGCGTTGGATGGCGGAGCATACGGAAGGCGCACGGACTTACTGGATACCATGCCGACCGACCCAACAGGCTCGGGTAGCTACAAGACCAGCGGACACTTAACCATCACCAACCCTCCGTTTGGCGTGGGTATCAGCCCAGCCATCCTGACCATCGTGCCCACTCTGGTCGGAGACGGCACAGGGTCACTGAACAGAAGCGGGGCAGGCGGTGAAAGCCAACGCTTCAGCTATACAGGGATTTTAATGGAGGAAGGAACTAAGGACTTTACGATCACTTTCGAACAATTGACTGCCGGGGTGTATTATTTACATCAATACAGTACCGATGGGGAATTGATTTTTACAGGGCGTACGACCCAGGAGGTAGGCGCATTCGTGGTCAAGACGGGACCTGGAGCCGTCCGCTTTTCCAACTCCTCCGTAACCTCCGTTCACGCAGGGGTGACGGATGTTACAGGGGGGCGGCTGATCATTGACTCCAACTTCGCGAACACAGAGCGCGTATGGGTGCGCGGTGACGATTCTGTGCTGAGTGGATCAGGTACCATCGGTGGTTACAACGGCACTCGCTATACAACGGTAAGAATCCTCAACGGTGGAGCCATTGAGGGAGACTACCATGTGACCGATGCGTTGAGCATTACGGGGAGCCTCGCGATCGAAGAGGACGGCAACTACAGGATGGAACTGCACGAGAGCATGACCCACGACCCGCTGACGGTGTTGAGCACAACCACGGGAGACAGTCCGACAGCAGCGCTGGTTA
>CAZYDZ010000286.1:0-2334 GCA_964646535.1 uncultured Opitutaceae bacterium | reverse complement strand
TCTTGCGAGCGTCTTTTCAGGTGTCCACTGCGTCCACAGAGTCCACTCTGTCCACTCTACCCACCCTATCCCCCGTCCACCTTGAGCCTTGTATAAATTCAAGAACTATTGTAAAAGTAGCACGAGCAAAACGAAGTCCCGAATTGAGCCTGATTCATCGATTATTATTTTTGAAAAAGCGTCGGCGATATGGGCGGCAGTACACGCCCATTCGCCGTACGGGGAAGATGAACCCGTATTTCATGAATTATTTACAGTCGAGCGGATTCATGCAGCCCACCAAGCGCTATACTTCTCCTGCCCGCTGGTTCCGACGTATTGGATGGACGTTGGTTGTCATCCTATTGTTGTTATTATTGTATTTTATTGTTGTCGGGTTGCAGGCAATTACGCTGTTTTAAATCCACTGCTAGAGTTCTATCGTGATTACTTTATTTGGTGGATTAGGCCTTTTTTTATTCGGCATGCTGGCCATGACCGACGGATTGAAGGAGTTTGCCGGAGATCGTTTGCGATCGGCTTTACTTCGCTTCACGGGTAAGCCGTTGACCGCGTTTTTCTCGGGAGTGGTGGCGACTGCTCTGGTGCAGAGTTCCAGTGCGACCACGCTGGCGACTATCGGGTTTGTCAGCGCAGGAATGATCCCGTTTGCGCAGACCATAGGGATATTGTTTGGTGCGAGTTTGGGGACAACGAGTACGGGTTGGCTGGTTTCAGTGATCGGTATGAAGTTTTCGCTGAGTGTGGTGGCCCTGCCTGTCATTACGATTGGCGCATTGCTGCGTTTGGTCTGGCGAAATCATTGGCGTGAACTGGGATCCGCCATGGCAGGCTTCGGCCTGATTTTTGTCGGGATCAGCTACATGCAGGAGGGAATGTCTGGCTTGACGGAACACATCGACCCGAGCCAGTTTCCCGTGAAGGGAGTCTGGGCGCATCTGATTTTGGTGGGGATTGGTTTTGCCATGACCATGCTGACTCAGTCGTCGGGGGCATCAGTGGCCATTACGTTGACGGCATTGGGATCGGGAGTGTTGGTAATGGAACAGGCCACCTGTATGGTGATTGGGCAAGCGATTGGCACTACCATGACGGCATTGCTGGCAAGTATTGGCGGCAGTGTATCGGTCAAGCGGACCGCTGTAGCTTATGTTCTTTTCAATCTGTTCAGCGGGGTAATCGCATTGCTCTACCTGCCTCTCTATTTGTCCGCACTGGGTTGGATGGAGGGTAAAGGGTGGATTCAAATAGGCCCCGTCTGGCTGGCTGCGTTTCACACCACGTTTATCCTGATTGGCGTGTTGTTGCTATTACCCTTGTACAATCCGTTCAGCAGGATGATTGAACGCATGATCAAGGATGAGAAAGATACGTTGACAGGCAATCTGGACAGCAGCCTGCTGACGATTCCCTCGGTGGCTATGGAGGCGTTGACAGTCAGTGTGCGTAAAACCTGTGTGGTGTTGTTAAAGTTGCTCTATGAAGGGGTGGACACTCGTTACCGCGATGAAGCCTACTTTATCAATAAGCAAATGGTATTGCTCACAGCGCTCGCGCGTCAGCAGGATTTTCTATCAGGGGTTATCGCTAATGATCGGGATATGAAGACAGTTCAGCCGCGATTGGCTTTATTGCATGCGATTGACCACATGGAGCGGCTGGCAGGCAAGGTGTTTCCTGAAAAACGTGTGCGCCATGCGTTGACAGATGCCGCTTTGAATGAAGCAGAGGTTTTGTTGATGGATTGCCTGTCGACTGCGAGGTCGGTTAAAGAATCCGATGAATCGAGAGGAGAAACGCTGGCTTGGATTCAACGCCAGTCCGAACTGCTGGATCTCGAGAAAGAAGTGTTGCGTCGCAGTTTACTGGAAAAGACAGCCGAGGGCGGGATGCAGCCTGAGCGCACATTGGATCTTCTGGATGCGATGCGTTGGATCAGCAAGTCCACCTATCACCTCTGGAGAATTCAAAATTATCTTTATCCCGCGTCCACCGAACGGACAGGCGAAAACTACGCAGCGGGCCACCTGTCCGAAGACTGATCGGAAAAAGTTTACGATCCATCATATCTCTGTGTCTTGTAGGATCGATCCATGAATATTTTAGAGTTATCAGCATTTGCGATAATGGGGTCAAAAACTTGTAGTAGGAGGGGCTTTATGCCCCGACCAGCTCAGCATGATTTCGGGTCGGGGCATAAAGCCCCTCCTACAGTGCGTGGATACGGCCCGAAATCATGCAGGAGCATCTTTGTGGCTTGGTGAGATGAAATCTTGATCTCTCGCAAAGGCACAAGGCTTACAAAGGAGGAAAACAGGAGACAGAGAATAGGGT
>CAZYDZ010000285.1:0-2385 GCA_964646535.1 uncultured Opitutaceae bacterium | reverse complement strand
CCACCAGTCCAGGTGTAGGTGATTTGCGCGGTGAGCAGAGACGGCATCCACAACAAACTGGCACAGAGGACTGTCAGAAGTAGACGGGGGGAACAAATTGGATGTAGAGGCGCTTGCATGAGAACATCCTTTGCACAGGAATCTGTTTGAAAATAGGAAAAACCCTCGATTTATGAAGAATAGCAGATAATATATGAATTAAGTTAGATTTATTATGGATCTGATATCCTCCCAAATCCCGCACATTCAATGGAAATTGCTCAATATCCACTTTGACTGGGTCAGTTGTGAGAAGAGTGTACTGCTTCACCAAGAGATCCAATCCCCATACTGGATTGCCTGCTGGGTTCGCACAGGCACACTCTCCATGCGGACAGGAAAATACCATGTAGAAGCAAAGGCTGGGGAGTGGGTTTTCCGTCAACCAGCCCGAATGAAACTGGATATGACACCTGAGACAAGCTGCTTGTGGATCGCATTTTCCATATACTGGCAAGGAGAAGGCCGCATACTGGTTCCCCCAAAAAAAACATTGTGGAAGACTGTCCGGCAGGAAGAGATGGAAACCAAGGCATTGCGCCTGTTGCAAGCCGTTCAACACCACGACCCCACGGGAAAAGCGAACTTCTATTCGCAAAAACGCCAGATAAGTATGTACGCCTATCTGGACTACCAACACTTGTTCTATGACTGGCTGAAAAGCTGGGAACCCGTTCAGAGAAAGCACGGCATGGGGTGGTACTACGCCAAAAACATGGATGAAAAAGTAGCCGAAGCGATACTCTATATGAAGGAACAACCCATGGATAAGGAGATTCGTATCACGAAAATTGCCTACTCTCTGGGGATTAGTGTGGGTCATCTCATCTACTTGTTTCAGCAGCAATTCGGGATGCCGCCGAAAGCTTATCGCATGAGATTGAAACTACAACGTGCGCTGGTGGAACTGCAAACCACCTCTGATGAAATCAAGGAAATTGCCCATCGTTTCGGCTGCACTCCCACCTGGTTCGGCATCTGGATCAAACGTGAAACAGGCAAAACACCCTTGCAATTGCGCCGCGAAGCACGCCTCACCTCGCAGAGAAAAGGGTGACCACCAGGGCACAAGGAACCACAGATTTCGCAGATTGGCACAGATTTGGCGTCTCGTGATCCTGTATATCCTGTGAATCCTGTCCGGATTTTTTAGACAGGATTTACAAGATCAACAGGATTGAAAAGATCATTGTGTCGAAGCGTTTTGTGTCCTGGTGTCCTTGTGGTAAACTCCTTGCACCACCAAGGCACCAGAACACAAAGGGGATGAACCTCGCTTTTGTTGACAAATAGATTCATTATGCTACATTATGCTACATGAGTACAGTCATTCGGATTTCAAGCAATCTGGCGAAAGAAGCCAAAATCCGCAGTCAGGTGGAACGCAGATCTATAACGGCGCAAGTCGAGTATTGGGCGTTAATCGGCAAGGCCGCGGAAGAAAACCCAGACTTGCCTTTCTCTTTCATTAAGGAAACCCTACTTGCTATTGAGGAAATGAAAGAGAAGGGAGAAGAGGAGTATGTCTTTGGGTAATCGACGGCACATCAAACAGTCCCCGCTATTTGGTCGAAAAGTAAAAAAGTTTAAATCGGAAGAAAAAGCCGCCTTGGATCAGGAGATCAGGAAAGTTTTTTCTTCGCCCGAACTGGGTCATGAGAAGAGAGGCGACCTGCGTGGAGTACGCATCCACAAATACCGGTTTCAACAACAGGAAATGCTCCTCGCCTATTCCTTTAATGATTACGAGATCCTGTTAATCAATATCGGTCCACACGAAAACTATTATCGGGACTTGAAACACTACCTTGCGTGATTACGGTACGGCCCTCCTTACCACGAGGACACCAAAACGCAGAAAGAGGGAACCACAGATTGCGCAGATTCACGCAGGATTGAAAGATTATTGTGTCGTAGTTTTTTGTGTCCTTATGTCCTTGTGGTAAACTCCTTGGACCGCCTTTTCATGTACGCGGCAACATACTCGCATTGGGGCACAACGACGTAACCGTTCTGTTCCGCAAAGGCCAGCGCCGCCTCGGTGAGACGGGCGGCAATTCCCCGTCCGCGCAGATTTTCCGGAACCTCTGTGTGTAACACGACAAATCGTCCCTGGCTATCCATCTCGTATGTCAGCAAACCGCCCTCCACTCCGAGAAAGCAGCGCTCTTCCACGCGATGAATGATGGTATTGTTCTCTTCAGGTCTGTTGCTCATATTCAACAATTAACATGGCCCGTATTGTAAGGCATACAGAAAACGACGGAGGAATTCAGAAAACGATTCTGGATAGTCTGGATAGAATGCAGCAAATATGGATTCCGTAACGATGTATGTCCCACAGAC
>CAZYDZ010000284.1:0-2395 GCA_964646535.1 uncultured Opitutaceae bacterium | reverse complement strand
GCGGAACAGGCTGCGGGCAATAGGGCCTGAGGTAACGCCGCCAGACAAGGTTTCGTTGGGGTCGGTTCCCTCAATCATTACGGTGACCGCGATTTCAGGGTCATCCAGCGGAGCAAAGCCCGTAAACCATGCCAGTTGGAGCGGCACACCGTGCGGACGAATCTGCGCAGTACCTGTTTTCCCTGCAATTTTTACATTGGGAATGCGTGCCAGGCGGGCGGTTCCCTCGGTGGATGCGCGGTGCATCCCGTCGTAGATGGCGGCCAGTTGTTCCGTGGTGAGCGGCAGTCGAGCGGTAGTTTGAACAGGCGGGTTCTCTCCGCGATGGAGAATGTAGGGAGTGGTACGGATTTCTCCACGGGCCAGTGATGCCGTGAAGCAGGCGACTTGCAGGGGGGTCATGAGGAGGTATCCTTGTCCTATGGATATATTGGCGGTATCCCCGGGAAACCAGTGAATGTTTTGCACCGTCTGTTTCCACTCCCGGCTTGGAATCAGCATCCTGGTTTCTTCTTCGAGCAGTTCTATGCCGGTTGGATTATCCAACCCCAATAACCTGGCAAAAGAAGAGATATGATCGATTCCAGTGGCGACGCCATGCTGGTAGTAGTAGACGTTGCAACTGACGCAAAGCGAATCGGACAGATTCACCACGCCGTGTCCGGAACGGTTGTTGCACGGGAAGCGACGATCCCCAACCTGAAAATAACCGACGCACTCGGCGGTCGTGTCTGGTGTGATGGTGTTGGAGCTGAGGGCAGCCATTGCGGTGATCAGCTTAAACGTGGAGCCTGCAGGGTAGAGGCCGCGTATGGCGCGGTTGAGCAAGGCGCCGCGCTCGGTGATGTCATTCCAGACTTCGGAGGAAATGCGCGGAGACATCTGGTTGAGATCGAATCCAGGGCGGCTTGCCATGACCAGGATTTCTCCCGTTTTGACTTTTATGACAATGGCGACTCCCGTGTGGTTGCCAAGGGCCTGTTCTGCCACCTGTTGCAGATCGACATCCAGGGTCAGTTGAACGGGATTGCCCTGCTTGCGCTCTTCCTGCAAGCGGTGTTCAAACAGGAACCCCGATGGGTCCACAACCAGGATTTCGGTGCCTGGAGTGCCGCGCAAGGTTTCGTCCATGAGTTGCTCAATACCCGAACGTCCCACGAGTCCCATGCGGCTGAACGTTCTCAACCCTTCGCCTGGCAGCGATTGTTCGGGGGTTTCTGCCGCCACGGTGCAATAACCCAGTACATGGCTGGCAAGGTCGCCGTAGGGGTAGCTGCGCTGTCCATCCACAAACAATTGGATTTCCGACCCCGATGGTATCATTTCAATCAGCCGAGCAAATTCTTCAGGGGTCAGGTCATTGGTCAGTACGAAGGGCAGCAGCAGGTTCTGCCTGAAGTGGCGATCCATTGCATTGCGATTGACAGGGACAGGCCGCTGCAGAATTGCGGCCAGATCGTCCGCGTATGACTGTACAACCTGCATGCGGGCGGTCACCTGCAGATTATTATCCTGTCGTGAACGGTAGAAAACTCCCTGTTCTTCCGCCTGTTCCCTCGCTTCCCTGGCCAATGCGAGATAGGTCTTGCGGAATTGACTGCGCAGGTCATTCAGGTAGATAACGGCAGCCAGACGGGGTGTATTGGTAACGAGGATACGTCCTTCGCGATCCAGGATTTCTCCACGCGGCGCAGGCAGTAGTACGCGGCGCAGCGCCAGGTGTTCCCCTTGTTGGGTGAGTTCTTCCGCCTGTACCAATTGCCGCAGAGCCAACCCGAACACCAGATAAATGAAAATGAACAAAATCACCAGGTACAGGACCAGAATCCGCGGGTTGCCGCCGCGGTAGATTTCGATCATTTTGGTGCGGACTGTCATTGCAGAATCATTGTGCGGCAAAATCGTATTTTGGCAACCATGCCGCCGATTTCCCGTTATTTTTTATGACTTTCTGCCCATGATAAAAGAGCCTCCAGCATCAGGTAGAACGGAATGGATAGTAGGGGAATGAGGATTAGGTTATACGTCGTGTCTACCAGAAAACGAAACCAGAAGGCGCCTTGAAATAGCGCCGCTTTCGGAGTGAATGGCAACATGGCGACCAGGCCTGCCAAGGTGACTGCAGCCACTAGATAGAGTGGCGGAATCCGTCGCGCGTTCTGAAAGTTATGTCGGGTGAAGTACAGGATGATGTGAAAGAGGATCAACAGCAGGAGGATAGGGACGGGTGAGGATACGACGTAGCTGGCCGCCAGCAGTCCGCTGATAAAGGTGATGCTGAAACCATAACCAGGCGACAGATAGAGGGCGGGAAAGATGGCGAGGATGCAATACGGATAGAGATACAGTTGCAGGGGGGATGTCCAATGATTGATCTGGTCGATGGTCAGTAACC
>CAZYDZ010000283.1:0-2412 GCA_964646535.1 uncultured Opitutaceae bacterium | reverse complement strand
CACCCAGACATTGAAGGCTTCAGCCAGTTTGTGTTCGGTGTCGGCAATCAACGAGAAGGGGAGATTGTGTTGATCAATAAACTTTTGATGGCTGTCTGCATCATCAGGGCTGACGCCGAAAATTTGGATACCCTTCTTTTGAAACCATGCATAATCATCGCGCAAAGCACAGGCCTCTGTGGTACAACCGGGGGTCATGTCTTTCGGGTAGAAAAACAGAATGGTGGTTTTGCCACGAAAGTCCTCATGAGAAATCGGAGCCTGCGTTTCAGTCACCAGTGAAAATTCAGGAAGCGAAAAAGGAGAGGTCATCGCGTGAGTCTTTTTGATTGTTATGGTTTGTAAATGCGTAGTAATGCGTCAGCCATGTCGGATGGAGTGGCCGCGACTTCGATCCCTGCGTCTTTCAATGCCTTGATCTTGCTTTCCGCGCTGCCGCTGTTACCGGAGACAATTGCTCCCGCATGCCCCATGCGACGGCCTGCAGGAGCCGTGGTTCCTGCGATGAATGCGGCGACAGGTTTTTTTACATGCTGCTTGATATAGGCGGCGGCATCCTCTTCCGCGCTGCCGCCGATTTCCCCGATCATGATGATCGCGTCGGTGTCAGGGTCTTCATTAAACAGGCGGATCGCGTCGGTGTGGGATGTGCCGTTGATTGGGTCGCCGCCGATGCCGATGCAGGTTGACTGGCCGTGCCCGCGACTGGTCAACTGCCAGACGGCCTCGTAAGTCAGCGTACCCGAACGGGAAACCACACCCACACGTCCAGGCTTGTGGATGTAGCCTGGCATAATGCCGATTTTACACTCACCAGGGGTGATGATCCCGGGGCAGTTAGGACCGATCAGGCGAACTGGATTACCTTTTAGATTGGCCTTCTGCAACTCGGCTTTGACGATAGACATATCGCGCACGGGGATTCCTTCGGTGATGCAGATAATCAGGCGGATGCCTGCGTCAATGGCTTCGAGAATGGAATCCGCTGCGGCAGGTGGCGGAACGAAGATGACCGAGGTGTCGGCGCCTGCCTGGTTCACGGCTTCGTGTACCGTGTTGAAAACGGGAACTTTGTCTTCCCATAGTTGACCACCCTTGCCAGGGGTCACACCGGCGACTACCTGTGTACCGTAATCCAAGCATTGTTGGGCGTGAAAAGCGCCGACCTTGCCAGTCAGTCCCTGTACTACCAGACGTGTGTTTTTATTAACTAAAACGCTCATTTCAAATCCTTGTTTCTTTATAGTTTTTCGACCAGGGAGACGATCTTGCGGGCGGCATCGCTGAGGGTGTCGGCAGTCTCGATCTCGAGGCCACTTTCACTCAGTAATTTTTTGCCCAGATCCACATTGGTGCCTTCCAGACGAACCACCAGTGGGCAACTGATGTTGACCGCCTTGGCCGCAGTAATGATTCCAGTGGCGATGGTATCGCATTTCATGATGCCACCGAAGATATTGACCAGGATACCCTTTACGTTCTGGTCGCTCAGAATGATCTTGAATGCCTGGGTGACCTGCTCGGCATTGGCGCCGCCGCCGACATCCAGGAAGTTGGCAGGCTTGCCGCCGAAGTGATTGATGATGTCCATGGTGGCCATGGCGAGTCCCGCGCCGTTGACCATACAGGCGATATTACCGTCCAGCGCGATATAGTTCAAGTGATAGTGGGAGGCTTCCACTTCCTTGGGATCTTCCTCGTTCAGGTCGCGGAAACCGACTACCTGTTCTTGGCGGAAGAGGGCGTTTTCGTCGAAGCCCGCCTTGGCATCCAACGCTAGAACCTGGCCGTCTGGGGTTGAAATCAGCGGATTGATTTCAATCATGTCTGCATCCCTTTCCCAGAACAGACGGTAAAGATTGATGATCAACTGGGCCACCTGACCCGCCTGTTTACCCTCAAATCCAAGCCCAAATGCGATCTTGCGCGCTTCATAACCCTGAATTCCGATGGTCGGGTTGATTGCCAGCTTAAGGATTTTCTCGGGGCTGGATTCCGCCACTTCCTCAATATCGACACCACCCTCGGTGGAGGCGACAATCACGGGTGCAGAAGAGGCGCGATCCATCAGGATGGCGAGGTAATATTCCTTGGCAATATCACTGGCGGTGGTGAAATAGACCGTCTGCACCTGACGACCCGCTTCGCCGGTTTGTTTGGTGACCAGAACGTTACCCAGCATCTTTCCTGCGTATTCGATGGCCTCTTCTCGTGTCTTGGCGAGTTTAACCCCCCCTTTGAAACCGTCCTGGAAGGTACCTTTGCCGCGCCCTCCTGCGTGAATCTGGGATTTGACCACATAGGGGCCTTCCCCAAGTTGGTCCAGTGCAGCGGCAAATTGATCTTTGCTGGTAGCTGCCACCCCATTGGGAACCGGGATGCCATACTCTTTGAAGAGCTGTTTGGCTTGAT
>CAZYDZ010000282.1:0-2440 GCA_964646535.1 uncultured Opitutaceae bacterium | reverse complement strand
TTGGGAAAGTGAATGTTCATGAATGGATAGGTTAAAGTAGACCTCAGCCGGGGATAAATAGTCAATCCCGCTGTGAGGTCGTTTTTCGTTATACTTTTCCCTCCAGCCCTCAATAATGGTTTTGGCGTCCCCTGTAATCCTTAACGGGTAACCAGGCTTTCTGATTTGTAAGTTGCTGTTTTTGGGATAATTACGCATTTAAATCGGGTCGAGTCGTGTCCCCGAGTTCAGTCTCAATAGGGGATGAATGCCGGCTGCCTCGTCTTCTCTCAAGTCATGGATGTACTCGATCCAAAGCAGCTGTCGCGCTGCCTGGATAGTTATCCGATGCCGCGGACCAATCTTGCCTATGCCAACGAGTTTCGCGCTTGGCGCGTATTTGCGGCCTTGGCGCAGGTGCTCATCCGCAAGGCGCGTCGGCTCTATGGCCCGGATGACCGTGACCTGAAGATCGACGAGATGGTTTACGCCTTGGATTCGCTCCGATAGGTGCCTCCGACACTTCCCATGCTTGGCGACATGTTTCCACTTATAAGATCCTATGAGGCCTATGGGGCGCATGCCCTGTATGATGGCTGGATCCAGCCATCATACAGGAAAAAGCAAGGTGTTTTGAAAAAACCATTGACAAGAGGGGGCTCGTTTGTTGGTTTGAGCGTTTCTCTCAATTTTTCAGATGAAGACGACCCTTTTCAAAAAAGAGACACGGCCCAAGAAGTGGTACGTAGTGGATGCAACCGATCAGGTACTCGGCCGGCTGGCGGTGCGTATTGCCAATGTGTTGCGCGGGCGTCATTTGCCTTCCTATACACCGCACATGGATACAGGTGACTTCGTTGTGGTGACCAACGCGGAGAAGATCGTGTTGACCGGTCGTAAGGAAGAGAACAAGAAGTACATGTTTTTCTCTGGTTATGCTGGTGGGGAGAGCTATCGTTCCGTGGGCGACTTCCGCGACAATAAGCCCGCCTTCCTGATCGAGCACGCCGTTAAGGGGATGTTGCCCCGCAATCGTCTGGGACGTCAGATGATTAAAAAGCTGAAGATTTACGCTGGGTCGGAGCATCCGCACGAAGCGCAGTCGACTGAACCCCTTCCGGAAAAATTCTAATTTTCATCCATGTCCGAGATTAACGCATCCTCCACACTGGTGGCCACTGGCCGCCGCAAGACTGCAACCGCCCGTGTGCGCTTGCTTGCTGGTTCTGGTAATGTCCAGGTCAATGACCGTTCAGGGGACGTCTATTTTGCCGAAGAGCGCTTTCTGAGTGCCGCCCTTCAGCCGTTGGCTACCGCAGGCTTGCAGGGTCAGTTTGATGTCTGGGTGCGCGTTGAAGGTGGTGGGATACACGGCCAGGCAATCGCTGTGTCGCAGGGTGTCGCCCGTGCGTTGCTCAGTCACAATCCTGAATTGCGTAAAACCTTGAAGGATGCTGGTCACCTGAAGCGTGATCCGCGTCGTCGTGAGCGTAAGAAAGCCGGGCAGCCAGGTGCCCGTAAACGCTTCCAGTTCTCCAAGCGTTAAGCCGCCGGCGGAAAGAAAATTTGTTCCTCACGGAACCGAGGCCCTCCCCGGATGCTTTCCGCGGAGGGTTTTTCTTTTCCCGAAAACAAGGATTCTACAATTCATTTATTTTTTAATCGTACGAAAGGAGTCAAGTCATGATCAGGGCAGGTATTGTTGGGGCCTCCGGTTATACCGGGGAAACATTATTGCGTCTGTTGCTGGACCATCCGCAGGTGGATCTGGCGTATATTGGCTCACGACAGTGGGATGGGAAGCTTGTCGGCGAAGCCGTTCCCGCCCTGGCGCCCCTGAAATCCCCGTTGCGGTTTTCCAATCTATCTGCGGAACAACTGGCACAGCAGAATCTGGATGTGGTGTTTCTGGCGTTGCCACACGGGGTAGCGGCTGAATATGCCCTGCCGCTGGCGACGGCAGGTATGCGGGTGATTGATTTAAGCGCGGATTTTCGTCTGAACAGTGCGGTTACCTATCAGCAGTACTATAAACATGATCATCCTGCCCCCGAGTGGTTGGCACGCACACCTTATCTGCTGCCCGAATGGAATGCCTTTTTGCTAAAGGAGCAGCCGCAGGGTGGCTTGGTGGCGGCTCCTGGCTGTTACCCGACGAGCATTCTTCTGCCGTTGTTGCCGTTGCTGAAAGCGGGACTGATTGCGACCAGTGGAATTATCATCAATTCCTACAGTGGTATCAGTGGCGCGGGGAAAAAATTGGCTGAAGACTATCTCTACGTGGAGAGAAATGAGAGCATGAAAGCTTACGGCCTGCCAGTGCACAGACATCTTTCAGAGGTGGAAGAACAGTTGGGTTTGGCCGCTGGAGAAGAAGTGGTGGTGCAGTTTCATCCTCATCTGGCGCCTGTGCGCAGAGGAATCCACACGACGATTTCGGCGCCATTCAAAGGTGTGGGTA
>CAZYDZ010000281.1:248-2450 GCA_964646535.1 uncultured Opitutaceae bacterium | reverse complement strand
ATTGCAGTCGATCCACTTCACTTCGGCATCCTCTTCGGCAATGGCTCGCTTGGTGACCAGGTTGAACACATTGGAAGACCAGTTTTGTACCGTGACGTATTGGATGCGTGCGCCTTTCAGGGCGATCAACTCGACCACGGCAGAGTGCAGGGTCGCGGTTTCAAATTTGGGTGCGGTACAGCCCTCCATGTACATGACTTCGGACCCCTCGTCGGCAATGATCAGGGTGCGTTCGAACTGCCCGAAGTTTTCGGCATTGATGCGGAAGTAGGCTTGCAGAGGTTGCTTCACCTTGACCCCGGGTGGCACGTAAATGAAGCTGCCGCCCGAGAATACCGCGCTGTTCAGCGCGCTGAATTTGTTGTCACCGGTTGGAATGATCTTACCGAAAAACTTGCGGAAGATTTCAGGATGCTTTTTCAGCCCTTCTGTGGAACCGACAAAAATGACCCCGATTTTGGCCAATTCCTCTTTGACGTTGGAGTAGGCGGCTTCACTGTCAAACTGGGCTTCCACACCAGCCAAAAACTTGCGTTCGTTTTCCGGGATGCCGAGCCGCTCGAAAGTGCGCTTCACATCGTCAGGCACCTCGTCCCAGGAACGGGAAGGTGTTTGTCCCGAAGAAAGGTAGTAACGGATCTTTTCAAAATGGATCTGCTCCAGATCGCGCGAGGCCCAGTGGGTGGGCAGCGGCTTCTCAAGAAAGGTTTTCAGTGCCTTCAGACGAAAATCGAGGATCCACGGATCTTCTTGTTTGACCTCGGAGATGTAGCGGATGGTCTGTTCAGACAGGCCGATACCGGCGTCATACAAGTGATTTTCGGGAACCTGAAAATTCCCTTTTTCCCGATCGATATCAATAGTACTGGTGGACATGATGATTCCTCCTGAATAGAACAGGTGTTAAGTGGTGGATTGTGTGGCGAACTCGGATTTGACCCAGTCGTAGCCTTTGGCTTCCAACTCCTTGGCCAGCTCGCTGTCACCGCTGGTTACAATACGGCCATCGTACAGAATATGCACATGGTCAGGGACAATATAATCGAGCAGGCGTTGATAGTGGGTGATTACCAGCATACCGAGCTTTTCTCCGCGCTGGAAATTAATCCCTTCCGCGACGATGCGCAACGCATCGATGTCGAGTCCGCTGTCGGTCTCATCGAGGATTGCGAAAGACGGTTCCAGCATGGCCATTTGCAGGATTTCACAACGCTTCTTTTCTCCTCCTGAAAACCCATCGTTGACGGAACGCGAGGTGAACTTGCGATCGATACCGAGGGCATCCATTTTTGAATACAAATGCTTGTAGTAGGCAGGCGCGTTGAAGTCGCTCCCTTCAGGCTGGCGGGCCACCAGGGCAGCGCGAATGAAGTTGGCGATACTCACGCCTGGAATCGCGCTCGGATATTGAAACGCCATGAACAGGCCTGCGCGCGCACGCTCATCCGCTTCCATTTCCAGCAAATTCTTGCCGTCGAGAAGGACTTCGCCTTCGGTAATGGTATAGTCGGGATGACCGGCGAGTGCCTTGGCCAGCGTGCTTTTGCCAGTTCCATTTGGTCCCATCAGGGCATGGACTTCTCCCTTGCGGATTTCCAGGGAAAAACCGGTCAGAATAGGATGGTCGCCAATGGAGACGTGAAGGTTTTTGATTTCAAGTGAGCTCATGGTGATTTAAGAAGAGGGCGTGGTGCGCCCGCGAAAATTGAGTTCCATCGCGGTAATTTTGTATTCGGACGGAATGACATCCTGGATTTTGCGAATCAGGTCGGCGGGCAGATCGACATCGACGATTTCGCCTGTTTCCTCGTTGTGGAAATGCGCGTGCGGTTCCAGGTTGGGACAGTAGCGCGTCGAGTCGCGGTCCAGATTGACCTGGCGAACCAGGCCGCAGGAAACCAGTGTATCGAGACAGTTATAAACCGTGGCCAGGGAAAGTTCCTGCTGATTGGTGCGGGCTTTGTGGTAGATATCTTCGGCGGTGGGGTGGTTGCGTTCCTGCATCAGGATGTCAAATACCTGTTCCCGCTGGCGGGTGGCCCGCAACCCCGCTCCGAGCAAGGCCCGGTTCAGGAGTTCGTGTTGGTCGGTTGGTTCAAGCATGGTGAATGGGGGATATAGAAGATTATAATTGGAATTATTCTAAATTAAGTTGGAATGATACCAAAAATCAAGTGGAAAAGGGAATTTTTTATGAGGGTG
>CAZYDZ010000281.1:0-148 GCA_964646535.1 uncultured Opitutaceae bacterium | reverse complement strand
GACAGGGTGGACAGGGTGGACAGGGTGGACAGGGTGGACAGGGTGGACAGGGTGGACAGGGTGGTGATATGGCGCCTAGCAGAAGCAGGCGCGTCTTGCGAGCGTCTTTTCAGGTGTCCACTGCGTCCACAGAGTCCACTCTGTCCAC
>CAZYDZ010000280.1:0-2453 GCA_964646535.1 uncultured Opitutaceae bacterium | reverse complement strand
CTGATTGGCGACGTTCATCAGGATCTGCGTGCGCTCGCGGGCCTGTGAATTTTCGTAGGTTACGTCGAACTGATCTTCCGGGTGCCCGATGTCGGCAAAGTGCTGCTTTACGGCGTCGTGAATCGGGATAACACGCAGGTGCAGACCAAGCAGCTCAATCAGTTTTTCCGCATTGCCGCGGGTGCGTTTGGTCGTGCCAAGTCCTGGCATGGTGACGGCCACGATGTCGGAGCGCTTCAGGTTGAGCTGATCAAACGCCTGGGCAACGACAAGCACCGCGAGAGTGGAATCCAACCCGCCCGAAATCCCTATTGTGACGGTTTTTACTCCTGTGTGGCGCAAGCGCTTGGCCAGGCCAGCCGCCTGAATGGAGAAAATTTCACGGCAATGTTCGGCGCGTTTCCCTGCGTCCGCAGGCACAAACGGCGTGGAGGACAGGGAACGCTCAGGCGTGTATTCAGGCCAGTCTGTTTCAGTGCGGTCGGACAGTGAGATGGAGCGGTAAGCCAATGGCTCGCGGGGCGCGTCAGAAAAACTGCTGTTGCGCAGCCGTTCATGCTCCAGTCGCTGCAAATCCATGTCGGCAATCAGAATTCGGCTTTCGAACGAGAAATCGCGCGCTTCGGCGAGAAGATGTCCGTTTTCTGCAATCAAGCCGTGGCCTGAATAAACGATATCGGTGCTCGATTCGCCAGGCCCTGAGGAGGCGTAGACATAGCCTGCGAGGCAGCGGGCGGATTGCTGGTTGACCAGTTGCCTGCGGTATGCCGCTTTGCCCAGGACTTCGTTACTGGCGGAAAGGTTGAGGATCAGCGAGGCTCCCGCCAACGCCTGATAGCTACTCGGTGGAATGGCGGCCCACAGATCTTCGCACAGTTCCACGCCGATCTTCCAGGAGGTCTTTTCGTTAAATTCAAACAGCAGGTCGTCTCCGAACGGAATCTGTTCTCCGTACAGTTCCACCGAATCCGTTTCCGCGGCATCACCACGTGCAAACCAGCGCGCCTCGTAAAACTCTCCTGTGGTGGGTAGGTAAATCTTGGGTACAATGCCGCGGATTTCCCCGTCGGAGATGATTGCGGCACAATTGTACAGACGGCCGTTGACCGACCATGGCAAGCCGACTGCGGCGACCATTGGGGGCAGTGTGCGGCTCCATTTGACCAGTTCGTGGAGGGCGTCGCGCGCGGCATCCAGCAGGGCATCCTGGTAGAATAAATCCGCCGCCGAATAGCCTGTCAGGCTCAATTCGGGAAAAACGACAACCCTGATGGATTGTTTGGCGGCATCGGCAAGGATTTGCTGATGTTGTTTCAGGTTGAAAGCAACGTCAGCCACCCGCAGCTCGGGAGTGACCGCCGCAACACGGAGAAAACCGTAAGGAGCCAGTCGATTGTTTGCAGTACTCATGATCGGGGTGGTTGCCCATCCGTCAGTGGATGGGGTTTTCCCAAGCCTGCTTTAGTCTAGCAGCAGCCGCTTCGTCGTCGAGACATTTTCCAAGAGGGACGTAGCGTACGCCAGATTGGTTGGACAGGGATTCTTCCATAAAGCGCCAGAAATCGACTACGGTCACTTCTTCACGCTGGCCGCGAAAGTCGGTGGCAGTCAGTTTTTTGAAGACAGGATCAGGGTTGACCAGCAGGAAAATATCTCCCTGTTCCAGGCAGCTTTCCACGGAATCCAGAATCAGTGCGTGATTCCCCAATGCGTGGCGCGACGGTTCCCCGGCCAGAGGATCGTAGCCTACCACGCGATAGCCGTGGTCGGCCAATGCGTGTGCCAGAAAGATGCCTGGTGATTCTTCGATGACGTGGGAGAAGGGTTTGTAGGAGAGACCGAGCACTGCGACAGTCGCACCGGGTTTCAGGTACGATGACAACTTTTCCACGGTACGTTGGGAGAGCGAGCGATTGAATTTATCGTTGGTTGCCAGCAACTCTGTATTCTCTTCGACAAGACCCCCGAGGAAATTCATGGCGCCATTGTCGCGGGGGAAACAAGGGCCGCCAAATCCAAAACCCCCCGTCAGGTATTTACGGCCAATGCGTTTGTCCATGCCGATGGCGTCGCTGACCACGTCCACGTTGCCTCCGGGAATTTTTTCGCAGAGTGCGGCCAGGGTATTGGCGAAACTGATCTTCATGGTGACATAGCTGTTCACCGAAATTTTCGCCAGCTCGGCGTTTTCCAGGCTCATGCGCTTTGAAGGCGCGTGATTGAGGGCTACCCGTTGGTTGACGGATTCCAGTGTGTCGCCGCTACGGCTGTCGAATTCTCCCACCAGATAGAAATCGGGGTTGAGGAAATCGCGGATGACCGTGCCGAGTGCAATGAACTCAGGACTGTAGCAGAGGCCAAAGTCAGGTCCGCACTTCTTACCCGATTCCTCTTCAAGAATTGGTAGCAACCCATAGCGGGTGGAGCCAGGAAGCACAGTGCTGGTCAGCACA
>CAZYDZ010000279.1:1610-2504 GCA_964646535.1 uncultured Opitutaceae bacterium | reverse complement strand
GATTCCAGGTGTGCACACACCACTTGAAAATCCGCGATTCGTCCGTCCTGAATCAGTTCATCATACACCAGCCTGGCGGCATCCTCCACAAACTTGATATAGGCGCCATTCAGCTCGGCAAACGCCTGTTCGTCCTCGCGTTTGACCATGACCTGAGTCTCCGTCTTCAACGCCACCAGGCAGTGCTTCTGCAAATCCTCCAAAGGCAGGCTGGCCCCCTGTGCGATTTCCACGCTGACGCGCGCCTTGCTGCGCTGTGAATGGGGAATCGTGTACACCTCCCGGCTATCGCGCGCATGTTCCGCCAACTCGGCAGAACAGGGGCAGGCGGAAGAGTACACAAAATCAAAATGATAAAAAGTCGACACACGATCATGTGCGTCGATTTTTCCCTCCAACACCACATTGTAATACTGGTATCCCTGCAATCCGCTGCGCAATGACTCCTGCATGATGGGATACGAGTACGACAAACGCAACCGCGCCTGCCTGCTGCCCAAATCCTTCTTGTAACCGGTCAGGATTTCCCCGAGCAAAGCAGGGGAAAACACGCGGTCCTTATAAGCGTAAAAGGTACGCATGATACGCGACATGTTAATCCCCTTTGCGTCAGCGGAAAGAGATACCGTACCTGTCACGGAAGTCTCGAGCACCATCGTATCCGCACTGGCCGTCACATAGCGCAGCGGTAACTTGAAATTGGAAATCCCCACCTGAAGAATGGGCACATTGGCGCCCTGGATTTCCTCCCTGGACGCATTCTGCATATCAGGCAGGGAGTCACGGTATTCGCTGGTTACCACAAAATGCGGATCGTAAGAACGGTGCAGCGAACTGGCAGTCCCGTTTTTACCGTGATGCAAATAGAGTTGTGGTGTCGTCTTCATATCGATT
>CAZYDZ010000279.1:0-1600 GCA_964646535.1 uncultured Opitutaceae bacterium | reverse complement strand
ACTTGGAATCCCCCTGGGCCACGGTATTCGGCATAATTGCGCTCCGTTTCATACAACCTGACAGAGTACAGTTTTCCTCCGCGTATATGTGGAGCCAACACATTCCAGAATGCCACCACCAGATTTTCCGTGGTTGGGATCACGCCCTGCAGAAAGTCCACTTCCTCATTCAGGTTGCGATGATCACAGGTCTCCACGATTTTTTCGTCCAGTATGGTTTTCAGTTCGCCCAGATCGATGACATAGCCTGTCTTCGCATCGGGTTTGCCGAGTACACTGACTTCCAGTACGTAGTTGTGGCCGTGCCACAGGGGATTGTTACATTTGCCGTACGTCTGCTTATTCCATTCTTCGGGAAAATCAGGATTATGCAAACGATGGGCCGAGTTAAAATGAGCCACGCGTGTCACCAATACTCCGTCTGTCCGCGCATCCTGAGGATACGCAGCCACAGAGGAACCCTCTTGCTGGTGACGGAGACTCATAAGCGGTTCAGCCTAATCCATCCTGCTAAAAAAAGAAAGGAGAAAGGTCTCTTTTCCTCAACGAGTACAGTCTGGCGGTCTCCCTTCGGTCCTGGACATTAAATTCCTCGTGTGAGACTTTTTTTAAGGTGTACCAGTGCCTCCTCAACCTACAGCCTTGACCTTCCTCCGTATGTCATCTGATGGTAAAGCCGTACAGATGTCCACCACCTCCACCTCATCGTTTACCATTCTCGGCAGTAACAGCTCCGGCAATTCGGCCTTGTTGATCACCGAACAATGCCGAGTGCTTATCGACGCAGGTTTTTCGGGGAAAAAAACATGCGAACTGCTTGAGGAACTGGGCTTGAAAGCGGAGGACCTGGACGCCGTATTCCTGACACACGAACACGGCGACCACGCCTGCGGCGTACGCGGCCTGGCGCGCTACAAGAACCTGCGCTTCTTTGCCAACCGCCAGACGGCAACTGCCATCCAGCGACCCATCACCAGCCCCGTACCGTGGTCCTTATTCGAAACGGGCGCCACTTTTTCATTCTGTGATCTACGGATATGCCCTGTAGCGGTCCCGCACGACGCATCCGAGCCAGTAGGGTTTATTTTTGAATTCGGGGAAGACACCCTGTTTTCCTCGCGTCATTCTCTGGCGTGGATCACCGATCTCGGCTACATCACCAGCAGCCTCTCTCACAGGCTGCAACAGGTCGACCACCTGGTCGTCGAAGCCAACCATGACGAGGAACTGGTACAACAGGACAACAAGCGCCCATGGTCCGTCAAACAGCGGGTACTGGGACGTCATGGACATCTGAGTAATCGGGCAGTCCGCCAGTGGATGGATTCCGTGGAACACCCGCGCTGGAAATCGGTGGATCTGGTCCATCTCAGTCGTGACTGCAATTCCGCAGAACGGATCCACGAACAGATCGTCTCCCCCATGAACGCACGCGGTGTCTGCAATATCCGCATCCACAATCCCGCCGAGGTCCGCCCTGTCGTGTACTCCCTGTAGGAGCGTCTTTACCGCGAACAGGCCAACCAACTTCGGGTCGCGGCGTAAAGCCGCTCCTACACTGCGCAAAATCAGCGAGTTCCCTCTCAAACCAATGGGCCCT
>CAZYDZ010000278.1:0-2505 GCA_964646535.1 uncultured Opitutaceae bacterium | reverse complement strand
CCACCACCCACATGCCCGATGTCCTGGAAATGCCCTATCGCCCTGAAATTATCGGTGCGGGTAATCCTGACGAATATTCACATACTTATCGTCTTGGAGGAATGAGCTGTCTGGCAGGTGACGTTATCGGCGATTATTCATTCCCTACACCCCTGCAAATCGGCCAGCGCCTGGTATTCACCGATATGGGACACTACACCATGGTGAAAACCACCACATTCAACGGCGTCCCCCTGCCCTCAATTGCCCTGTGGGACCCCAACAATCGCAAACTGGATGTTGTCCGCCGCTTCGGCTACCCCGAATTCCGCAATCGCCTGGGCTAAACAGGAAACCCCAGGTAAGAGCGGCTTTATGCCGCGACCAGGCCCACACGACAAAACCCTCTGCGATAATCAACGCGATCGGTGGTTAAATCAAAGGCTGCCTACTCTTCGTTCTGCGAAGCAGTCAACAGGCCGCGTTTGCTTTCCTGGATAAACTTGCAGAAATGCTGACCGAGACTGCCCTCTTCCAATACTGGCAGGTTCTCGTTTATTTGGCTGCGGGTCATGCCAGAACGGAAAAACAGACGATACAGATTGCGCACCTCTCGAATCTGTTCGGCAGAAAAGCCTGCGCGCTCCATACCAACTTTGTTGACACTACGCAACACGGCAGGATGACCATCGGTGATGGTATAGGGTGGCACATCCTGTACGATCTTGGTACAACCGCCGATCATCGCATAGGCACCCAAGCGGCAGAATTGATGCACGGCCGAAAGACCGCCCAGGATAACATGGTCTTCAACGATCACATGTCCTGCGAGAGTGCCATTGTTACTGAAAATCACATGATTGCCGACGACGCAATCGTGAGCGATATGCGAATACGCCAAAAACAGATTATCGGAGCCGACAATGGTGTATTCCCCATCATTGGTCGCCGCATGAATGGTACCAAACTCGCGCACCACATTGCGGTCGCCGATTTTGAGTCCCGGGTTTCCTCCCGCATACTTTTTGTCCTGAGTCTTCAAGCCGACACAGCAGTATGGGAAAAACTCGTTCTGCTCACCAATCTCAGTATTGCCGTCTATTGTCGCGTGATGATGCAAACGACAATTCTTGCCGAGCCGAACTCCTGCACCAACGTAGGCATACGGACCAATCTCAATATTCTCCCCCAGTTGAGCCTTTGGATGGACAATTGCCGTAGGATGAATGCTACTGTTGCCAGGGTTGCTCATGGGGCCTCTTCGCCAACATCCGCCAGGGAGAACATCAATTCGGCAGATGAGACCACCTTGCCGTCCACGCGGCACTCACCATCCGCCACACCGATCCGATTGCCGCGGTTCTTGGTCAGGCGAACACGGATTTCCATCTGATCCCCAGGTACGACTGCACGACGGAACTTGACCTTGTCACAACTCATAAAGAAGGCTACTTTTCCCTCGCTGGAAATTCGCCTCAGCATCAGAATGCCTGCCGCTTGTGCCATAGCCTCCACCTGCAACACTCCAGGCATCACGGGTTGACCTGGAAAGTGCCCAGTGAAATAGGGTTCGTTAATCGTCACATTCTTAATGGCCACCAATGCATCCTCGCCATCGAATTGCAACACGCGGTCAATCATTACAAAGGGATAACGATGGGGTAATGTATCCAATACACGGCGGATATCCAGGCTGATCTCGTGCGCCAGTACAATCTTCGGCCCGCCTGTCGATTCGGAAGATTTCTTCTTGCCCCGTTTGTGCATTTTGTCCGCCAACACCTGAGTCAGCTTGGAATTGAGCGCATGACCCGGGCGTACTGCGACAATGTGTGCCTTCAGCGGCTTGCCAAGCAACAGAATGTCACCGATAATATCGAGTATCTTGTGGCGGACAAACTCGTCCTTGAAGCGCAACGGCTCTTTCGACAATACTTTGTCTCCCTTGATCACAATCGCTGAATCCAGGCTGCCACCGCGAATCTTGCCGAGTTTGATCAGTTCCTCGATATCTTCATAAATCGTAAAGGTGCGGGCGGGAGCAATCTGTGCTGCATACACCTCAGGGTCGATTTCAATCGACAAATGCTGGGTATGAATTCCGCGATCATCCGCAGAGGTGCAGGTGATTTTCAATCCGTCAAACGGCAGGGCAATCAGCGAACGATTGCCCTCTGTTACCGAAACAGGCTCGTCCAGCACATAGTATTCGCGCTCTTTGTCCTGCTCCACGGGTTCCGCTTCGTGGATGAGATTGACATAATGCTTGGCAGAACCATCCAAAATCGGTGGTTCCGAGGCATCCATTTCAATCAGCACATTATCCACCCCGGTACCGTGCAGGGCACTGAGTACATGCTCTACCGTGTGGATCTTGGTGTGCCCCTGAGAAATCGTAGTGCTGCGCACAAGGTCGGTAACCTGCGACACCTCGGGGCGAATCTCAGGCTTGCCGTATAAATCAATACGCCGAAATACAATACCGTGGTCCACCGGGGCAGGCTTCAGGGTAAGGGTCACTTCCTG
>CAZYDZ010000277.1:0-2516 GCA_964646535.1 uncultured Opitutaceae bacterium | reverse complement strand
CACGGCTTCCCGAATGGGCGATACGCCCCAGGTTTTCCTTCAGCTCCTCACGGGTCATTCCGATCCCGAAGTCCTGAATGGTAATCGTTCCCGTCTGTTCGTCTTGGCTGATATTGATTTCCAACGGCAGTCTATCGTCAAAGTAGGGTTCCTGCGAGAGCGTCTGGTGACGCATTTTTTCCAGTGCGTCACTGGCATTGGACACCAATTCGCGCAGGAAGATATCCTTATCGGTGTAAAGAGAGTGAATAACGATATCCAGCACCTGCTGGACCTCTGCCTGGAAGTTTTGTTGTTCGATACTCATGGTTCGTCAATGAATACGGGTTCGTATGAAAAAGGAAAAGAATATGTAGCAACCCTTGTGAAAATGCAAGACTCACCACGATCCAAGACACGGACTGATAGGAACCGCAGATTGCGCGGATGATCACAGATTACAGAAGGGGCATTGGTAACCGTTTGTAGAGGACTTTTTATTTCCTGGTTCTCTTCGGTTCTTCGCGGTACCGCTGTGCGGGTTAATATCCTGTAAATCCTGTTGGTCCTGTCCGATTTTTTCTGACAGGATTTACAAGATCAACAGGATGGAGTGAGAAAGAGTTCTCGATAAAGAATTGTTACCGTTGTCAGTTGACCGATAAATATGGAAAATGTGGTGAACAAGATTCCTTTACATCTGCGCCAATCTGCGAAATCTGTGGTTCAGTCTGCGCTGCTTTCGCCAGCGACCGCCACTGGTTCCGGTGGCAGCACATCAAATACGCCCATCTTGCGGTACTTTTCGTAACGCTTTTCGATCAGGGAGGAGGTGGAAAGTTTCTGCAGATCCTTAAGGTGCTTCTGTACACCCTGTTTGAGCGATTCAAAGGCTTTTTCAGGTTGGCGATGATTGCCTCCGAGAGGCTCCTGCAATACTTCGTCGACAATCCCGTATTGAAGCAGCTCCCTTGCATCCAGTTTCAGGGCTTCAGCGGCATCAGCGGCCTTGGCACGATCCTTCCATAAGATCGCGGCACAGCCTTCCGGAGAGATGACCGAGTAGTAAGCATTCTCGAAAATCAGGACACGGTCCGACAACCCCATGCCGAGCGCTCCCCCTGAGCCGCCTTCACCGAGAATCACGGTGACGATCGGGACTTCCAGCAGGCTCATTTCACGGATATTGACTGCGATGGCTTCGGCGACATGCCGCTCTTCCGCCCCGATTCCCGGATAGGCACCGGGAGTGTCGATCAGGGTGATGATTGGCAGACGGAATTTTTGCGCCATTTCCATCAGACGCAGGGCCTTGCGGTAGCCTTCAGGATTAGGAGAGCCAAAGTTGCGCAATAGGTTTTCGCGTGTATTGCGGCCTTTCTGTTGCCCGATAACCATTACCGGTTTGCCGTCGAGAAACGCGGTGCCGCCGACAATGGCGCGGTCATCCTTGAAACGGCGGTCGCCGTGCAATTCCTGGAAGTCTTCGAAGACAGCGCCAATATAGTCGAGCGCGTAGGGGCGTTTGGGATGGCGGGCGATCTGCACCTTTTGCCAGGGGGTCAGATTACTGTAGATTTCACGCAGCGTACCTTGCAGCTTACTCTCGATCGCCGAGATTTCATCGGACATATCCACATTGTTGGTAGCGGACAATTCGCGCAGTTGAGATAACTGGATTTCCAGTTCGCGCAATGGTTTTTCAAAGGGAAGCAAGGTCAATTGATCCATAACAGGGAGAAAGAGGTTACTTATTCAGAGATTCTCGGGTTTTCCGTTTTAACTGTTTAATTTTTGTGGCCTTTTCTACCACGATACGACGATCCATGCGATCAATAAAAAGTATTCCGTCCAAATGATCCACTTCGTGTTGAATGACACGGGCCAGCAGACCATTGCAATGTAATTCATGGGGGTTGCCCTGAGTGTCCCGAAAGCGAACATGAATGCTGTCAGGCCGCCTGATCTGCCCTCGGATACCAGGGAAGGAAAGGCAGCCCTCTTCGTAAGGTACCTGATTGGACGAGTAGGAGAGGATTTCAGGATTAATCAGGCCGCATGGCATCCACAGTTCAAGTGGGGGTGTTTTGCCATCCAGTTGGTATTGAGAATGGGGACGGTCAGGATCATCGTGCAACTCGATCACGCAAATCCTATCTGTCAGGCCGACCTGCTGGGCGGCAAGCCCGATTCCTTCATGGAAATGCATGATTTCCACCATCTGCGAAACCAAATCGTCCAGATGCTGTCCAAAGGAGTCAACCCTGGTGCTTTTTTTCACCAGAACAGGATCACCGTAATGTCGCAGCGCTAAAGTCATATCCCCCTATCATGGATCAAATTAAGAACAGTTTGCAATTCCCAACGAGTTTACTCACGCTAACCGTTTTAGTGTAGGTATGATTCCGAGGAGAGCCTCCATATTGAGGAATAATACACGATGTTGCGTATAGTACAGATGATTACGGGGTATGGGGTCGGGCTTCTGCTGTTGCTCTGGGCTTGGTCTGTACCTGTTCATTGGCGGGATCTGGATG
>CAZYDZ010000276.1:0-2541 GCA_964646535.1 uncultured Opitutaceae bacterium | reverse complement strand
AATCTGAAAGGGGGGTATCATCGCTGTGATAGTATCATTTGATGCTATCATGAGTCAATGCTTTCTTCCTTGTAGGAGTCTCTCCACTGTAGGAGCGGAAGATGGGTTTGGACGTAGTTTTGAGAAGCGTGATTGGTGCCGCTTCATATTGGAGGTAGTAACCATTGCCATGACCAACTGGAAATGGACGTGGATTCGGTGTCTCCTAATCCTGTTCATCCTGTAAATCCTGTCTGTATTTTTAGACAGGATTTACAGGATGAACAGGATTAAGAAAAGGGAATACCCGTCTGCCAACTACCTCGCGACTTACTGGCGGGGAGAGCCGCCAGGATAGGCCTCGTGGATTCTCTCAAGCAAATGGATTGATTACCTGAACGCTGCCGTATTGTTGTCCGTGATTGAGGTCTTCCGAGTAAAGTGTTTGGGCTTGTAGGTATTCTGCGGCTGCAATTACTGCGGCATCCCAGTAGGAAATTTGGTGTTTCTCTGAAAGTAGAATGGCTTCTCGTATGAGTTCATGGTCTGTAGCGACAATGGCAAAATGCTGTAAGGGACTGATGAAGCGCAGTGCCTGATTGGAAGTGAGAGGGGGTTTTAGTTTTCGGGTTACAGTTACATAAAACTCCTGTAATATCTGGGCTGACAATCCGAAGTCGGTGCTTGCGATAAGTTCGCGGGCAATGCTTTGTTTGCGCTTGTTCGCCTTGGATGAATCTACGGCATACACAAGAATATTGGTATCCAACAGACATTCAGCGGTCATAGAGATCCTCCCTGGTCCAGGTTTTTGAGGTTATTCTGGATTGCGATTCTTCACACAGCAGAAGGAAGTCCTGACGTGCCTGCTTGCGACTGTTGTCCTTGGATACAAGGTTTTTCAGATATTGACGTACCAGGGCGTTCACCGAAGTAGAACGTTCGGCGGCAATCTTTCGCGCCTGCCTGAGCACAGGCTCCTCTACGCGAAGTGTCATATTTTTCATTATGCACATAATATGTGCAGTGGCTTGGAAGTCAAGGTGGAGAGATGAGGTACCACCAGCCCGCTGGTTTAAGGTCATGATCTCGGGTCGCGGCGTAAAGCCGCTCCTACAGGGGAGGGATCCCGACGAGTCGGGATCCTCCATCATAGGTCCTCTCGACTTATTGGCGGGGGGAACCGCCCAGGTAGGCTTCGTGAATTCTGGGGTCGCTTTTTAATTGGCTGCTGGGGCCGTGCATCAGGATATTGCCGGTTTCCAGTACGTAGGCGTAGCTGCTGATTTCCAGGGCCAGTTTGGCATTTTGTTCAACCAGGAAAACGGTCAGACCCAACTCGTGGTTGATTTCCTGGATTTTGCAGAAAATCGCTTTAACCAGCAGGGGTGCTATGCCGAGTGAGGGTTCGTCCAGCATCAGGAAGCGTGGAGCGCTCATCAGGGCCCGGCCTATGGCCAGCATTTGCTGTTCACCACCAGAGAGAGTGCCGGCCTGTTGCTTAATGCGCTCCTGCAGGCGGGGGAACAAATGGAATACTCGTTCCATATCCTGTTTGACCTGTTGCGATTCGCCGGTGCGCCGGTAGGCGCCCATCTGTAGATTTTCCAATACCGTCAGATCGGGAAACACCATGCGTCCTTCCGGTACCTGAGAGAGACCACGACCGACAATTTTATGCGGCGCCAATCCGTGAATGGCCTGTCCGTTGAAATGGATGGTTCCAGTGCGTGGTTTATTCAGTCCCGAGATGGTGCGCAGGATGGTGCTTTTACCTGCACCGTTTGCGCCGATCAGGGTGACGATGTGACCAGTCGGGACGTGCAGGGAGACTCCATGGATGACTTCCAACATGCCATAACCAACGCGTAAATTCTCAATTTTCAGCATGATTGTCCTGCAAAAACGGCGGGTTAATATCATCGCCCAGATAGGCCTCGATGACTTCCGGATTATTTTGGATTTCCTGCGGCGTGCCTTGTGCGATGAGGATACCGTGGTCGAGTACATAGATTTGCTGGCAGATGCCCATAATCACCCGCATATCATGTTCGACCAGGAGAATGGAGAGCTTGAAGCGATCCTGGGTAAAACGGATCAGGCGCATCAGTTCTTCTTTTTCGGTGGCGTTCATACCAGCCGCTGGCTCATCCAGTAACAACAGGCGTGGACGGGTGGCCAGTGCACGGACGATTTCGAGGCGTCGCTGATCTCCATAGCTCAGGCTGAGGCATTCCTGGTCGCGCAGTTCCAGCAGGCCAAAGATAGCCAGCAATTCCTCGGTAGCAGCTTGTACCTCGGTTTCCTCCCGCGAAAATGCACGTCCCCTCCACAGTGCATGGGAGATTCCATGTTGCAGGTGAATCTGGCAGGCTGCGCGCACATTTTCATAGACCGTTAGAGAGGGAAACAGACGGATGTTTTGAAACGTTCTGGCGATTCCTTTGGCCGTGATATGGTAAGCTTTTCGTCCGCTCACGGGTTCACCGTCCACACAGACCTGGCCTTCTGTGGGTCTGTACATTCCGGTAATCACATTGAACACCGTGGTCTTGCCGGCCC
>CAZYDZ010000275.1:0-2543 GCA_964646535.1 uncultured Opitutaceae bacterium | reverse complement strand
GGTGCACACCTAGTGTGACGGTAATACCGATGGGATTGAATATTTTCATAACTCTGTCCTTTTGGAGAAATCCTTCAGATTGGGAGATGGACTTTTCTCTATTAAATTCATGGTTTTAACGACTTCATTGGCAGAGGACAAACGGAAAACCTTATTTCTGAAGCTTTCTCCCCTTTCCGCATATCCGCTAAACTGGTCAAAACTGGCAAAACCCGGGCTGAGCAGAATCAAATCCCCCTCGGAAGCCTGTTGCAATGCAATATCCACTGCCCTGTCCAAAGTCTCACAATACCAGGCCAAAACACCCCGCTCTGTTAATACACGGGCCAAATCCCTGCCTGAAGAGCCAATGGTGTAGGCATTGCCGATCATGGGAGCGATTGCCTCTGTCACCTGATCCAAATCTTCTCCCTTGCTGAGTCCCCCGCCAATCCAATGAACCCGCCTGCCCGCAAACTGACTCAATGCCGCCTGTACTGCTGCCGAATTGGTGGCTTTGGAGTCATTCCAGAACTCCACGCCGTTCACCGTCCTCACATGGGCAATCCGGTGTTCTGGTGGCACAAAGGACGCCAGAGAATTCAGCAGATTATCCAATGTCCCTCCCATGGTCAGAAACAGGCTCGCACAAAGCTGAAAATTGTCCCGTTGAGCAGGTGTCTTGAAAAATGGCAGAATGCGCCTGTCGTCCATTGGAAAATTCAGCGCTTCGCGACCACAAGGCAAACGATCCGGCGCCCCCAATCCGTGTGCAGCCTGCAACACAGTCTTGCCCAAAAACAAGTGTGACTCGGGAATTCCTGCGTATGCTCGACATTTCGCCAGAAAATAGCTCTTCAGATCGCCGTGCCGATCCAGATGATTAGGAGAGAAATGGGTCCATATCCCCGCATCGGAACTCCACCGGCGAAATGTCTCCGACTGGAATGAACTCACTTCGCATACAGCAATGGTGTCCTCCCTGTTTTGCGGCGATAATACCGCCCGACTGAAGGCGTGCCCGATGTTGCCCACTGCCACCGCACGCACACCGCTGTACTGCAGCGCATGGGACAGCAAACTGACCGTGGTAGTCTTGCCATTGGTACCCGATACGGTCCACACCCCGCCCATCCAGAATTGTCGGGCAAACTCGACCTCACCCATCACCTCACAGCCAGCGTCCCGCGCCGCCTGCAGCCACGGATGGTCATGCGCAAAGCCTGGACTGAATACGACCAGGTCGTGGCGCTCCGCCTGCTGTCTGTCAAAACAGGCGTTTCCACCGTGCGAATCCTGGCTGAAAAACTGATAATTACCCCCGAAATGCAGGATCAGACTGGCTGCAGCCTGTCCGCTCTCGCCACGCCCCAGGATGGCTACAGGTCGCTGTAACCACTCTACACGGCGCATGGCAAGGATTGTGTTCATCGGATTTTCAAGGTAGCCAGACCAGCAATTGCAAATATCAGGGACAAAATCCAGAAACGGATAACGACTTTGGTTTCCGCCCATCCCGCCTTTTCAAAATGGTGATGAATCGGAGCCATACGGAATACCCGCCTGCCTTGTCTCAGCTTGAATGAACCAACCTGGATGAATACAGACAGCGCTTCTATCACAAAGATCCCTCCTACGATGACCAATGTAAACGGCTGGTGTACAAGAAAAGCAATCATACCAATCAGGCCTCCCAACGCCAATGATCCCGTATCTCCCATGAAAATCTCCGCAGGGTGCGCATTGTACCACAAAAAAGCCAACCCCGCCCCTACCATCGTTGCACAAATGACAGCCAGCTCTCCCGTCCCTGGCACATAACTGATCAGCAAATAGCCAGACACAATGGCATTGCCCGCCGCATACGCCATCAGCGCGTAGGCCAAAGCCGCGCAGATCGTGCAACCGATAGCCAGACCGTCCAACCCGTCAGTCAGATTGATCGCATTGCTCGATCCTGCCAGCACCAGAAACAAAAATGGAAACAGCAGCCAGACCGATGCATTTTCCAACACGGGTTCCTTGACGAAAGGGAGCCAGATTTCACGCACCTTCTGAGCGCTGTCGGGATGATTCATCAACACAACCAGGGTCACCGTAACCACCAGAGCCTGCACCAGTAGTTTGTAACGTCCTGCAAGCCCCTTGGAATTCTTTCTGCTGATTTTGAGGTAATCGTCCGCAAAGCCAAGCAGGGTCAACGCCGTATATACTCCCAAGGTGGTTATCACCCACACATTGGGCTTCGCCCATAGCAGCGTCGATAGGATTACCGACAGATAGATTAAAAAGCCGCCCATCGTCGGTGTGCCCGCCTTGCCCGCATGCAAGTCCGCCAATTCACGAACCTCCTCCCTGGTTCGTAAAATCTGTTTCATTTTATTGCGCCGCAATGTGCGAATAAGCCAGGGCCCGATCATCCATCCCAACACGAGAGCCATACCCGCAGCCCCTACAGCACGGAAGGTCAGGTATTCAAACAATCGTAGCGGTCCCCATACATCCTGATATTGTGCAAGCCAAGTTAGCATGATTTCTCCATTTCTTTAATTTCCAAATCTGTC
>CAZYDZ010000274.1:0-2645 GCA_964646535.1 uncultured Opitutaceae bacterium | reverse complement strand
GGGTTGAATCTGGAATTTGTGAGTTGGATGTATCCTGGCAATAAGCACTTCGATATCTCCTCGGGCAATGCCAGCATTGCGTTTACCGGTGGCTGGGTAGGGGAGATTTACTATGGTACTGTAAAAGATGAGAATCAGACCGGCTTTGCGGTCCTGGATGGGGGGCTGATCACGCGTTATACGAGCCAGACGGAGTTGACCGCAATCGACGCTGGCAATGGCAATTACAAGACATCGGGCAATCTGACCTTGCTGAACAATCATTGGCAAGTGAGTACCCTGACCATTCAGGGAGCAGGTACAATGGATGGCGCTCCCATGTTTGGTATTCAACACGGGCTACTGATGGAAGAGGGGGTGGGAGACTATACCATTGATGTGGGTTCGTTATACTATTGGAACGGGGCCGTGAATCCTACGTTCTGGAATTACAGTCTGGTGGGAAGTCTGATTATCAATAGTCCGCTGGGAGTGAGCGCTTCCGCCAATTCCTTTACCAAAGCAGGGCCTGGGTTGGTGATCATCAATCATGCGCAGAACACTCAGTTGGCTGGCGGGCTTTATGTACAGGAAGGGCCGCTACAATTGGATGGAGGTCTGGCTCGTGCATCAGAAGTCTATGTTTATAATACTGCGACACTGTCCGGAAAGGGTGTCATTGGCGATGTGGCCCACTTCACTCCGGTGCGCATTCTGGACGGGGGTACACTGGACGCGACCAACGAGGAAGCCAAGGCGTTGAGTATCCACGGTACGCTGCGCCTGGATGATGAAGCGACTTACCGTATGGTGCTGTCGGATAATACGTTTGCGGCGCTTCAAGTCATCAAGAACCCGTTGACAGTTGATCCTGTCGTGTATGTATCGGGAGACTTGTCTCTCTCTCTTGCTTTGGACTATGTCCACCAGGCGGATACGTGGATTTATTTGCTGACAACGGATGGCATAATCTCAGGACAGTTTTTGACAGTGAATGGTCAGTACTTTGCAGGTGCAGGCAATGAGTTCGAGCTGGACGGATACGAGTTTCGTATTTTTTACGATCACGACCTGGGTGGGGGTATGACCGCGATTGCGCTGCATGCAATCCCAGAGCCGTCCACGGTCGCCCTTTTGTTGGGAGTCGGCTTGGCAGGCTTGGTGTACACACGCAAGCGCCTCAGTTCCATTCGTTCAAAATAAACCTTATTTTCGCCGCAGGCGTTGCCTGCGGCGAATTTGCAGCGGAGTCATTCCGGTTTCTTTTTTGATCCAGCGGTAAAACCAAGGATTGCCACAGCCCAGATGGGTTGCGATTTGCTCAATAGGCTCCTCTGTTGTCTGTAATTTGTAGAGAGCTTCTTTGAGTTTAAGTTGCATCCAGTATTGTTTGGGCGCCATCCCGTATTGCTGTAGAAACAACATGGTGAAGTGCTTCGCGCTAAACCCGATCTTTGTTGCGAGGCTCTTCACGGATATTGACTGGTTCAGTGGCTGTTGATCCATGAGCCATTTGGCACGAACAATCCGCTCATCCTCGTTTTCCAGTAAGTATAATTCCACTCCCTGTTTTCTCCACTCTTCCAGCATGGTCATGAACCAGAGATGAAAGCTTTTTCTCATCTCATAATGTGCCTCTATTGGAACGCGATCTATTCGCATGGAATAATTTGCGACGCGTACATTTTTACGAGCGATCTCATAAAGCTGCAACGTCTTGTATTCCAAATCGGGCATTGGTGACAGCTTCCATAGTTTTTGCGTCGGTAAAAGCAATAGGCGCCCTTTTCCATGCCAACGCAGATAAAAGGCGACTTCCGTATAGGAATTTTGCGGGCCAAATCGCGTCAAGACGTTACCCGGCTGTTGAAATATCCACTCACCTTTTTTAGCAGAGACCAATTGATTCCCGGCTTTTTTGCTCATTTGTTCACGATGTATCCAGAAGGCAATATAGCAATCTGATGCATTATTCTGCGGCCACCCAGAGTGATTACCCTTCAATCGATATATCCATTGAAATTCAAGATGGAGCTTGTTCCAGTCATTCCATGGCATTTGCAGAGGTTTTCTCGGATGCATAATCGCTATTTATTACATATTATCTACTCAATCAAAGATATTCTCCAAATCTCCTGTGAAAATCCCTTGCTGAAAGCTAGTACGGTATTATTGCCCGGGGGTGTTGTTATCCCCCTGGCGATCACCAATTAATGCCTCGTATATCATCCTAATCATTATGAAAAAAAACCCTCTGCTTGGGATTCTTTCCCAGTTTACTATATTCCTCTCGGTGAGTGTTGGGGTAACCTCTGCTCTTGTCGCGCAACAAACACATACTTGGACAGGAGCAATCGGAGATTCGTGGACCACATCTGGTAATTGGGATACGAATACGTCCCCCGTAAATGGAGATAGTCTGGTTTTTGTGGGGAACGTGAATTATGTGTTCAATGATTATTCGGCAGCAGCGGCGCCGACACCGGGTTATTTGAACACTGGGTTGCACGTAAACAATATCACGATTAATTCAATAGCGGAGGAGGCCTTCACTATAGATGGGAACCGCTTTCGTATTGGTGGGGCAATTACCAATAACACGAACTACGAGGTGATTATTAATCAGGCGATCCACGTGATCGACGCAGGGGGTAACATTCCCGGGG
>CAZYDZ010000273.1:0-2667 GCA_964646535.1 uncultured Opitutaceae bacterium | reverse complement strand
GCGCATAAATACGGCACCATTGTCAGCTATGATCTGAACTATCGCCCGTCACTGTGGAAATCCATCGGCGGCCTGAAAAGAGCACGGGAAGTCAATCGGGAAATCGCCCGCTATGTCGATGTGATGATCGGCAATGAGGAAGACTACACGGCAAGCCTCGGCTTCGAAGTGGAGGGCGTCGATGAGCACCTCTCTTCCCTGCCCATCGAGAGCTTCCAGAAAATGATTCATCAGGCAGTCAGGGAATTCCCTAATTTCAAGGCAACCGGCACCACATTGCGTTCCGTGCATACGGCAACACTCAATGACTGGAGCGCCATCGCATGGAAGGACGGCCAATTCCATGAAAGCCGTTCCTATCCAAACCTGGAAATCCTTGACCGTGTCGGCGGCGGCGACAGTTTTGCCTCTGGTTTCATTTACGGTCTGATGACCACAGGAGACGCAGGCAAGGCCGTGGAATACGGCGCCGCCCACGGCGCCCTGGCCATGACAACCCCTGGAGACACTTCCATGGCCTCTCTGCAGGAAGTGGAGAAAACCATCTCGGGCGGCAGTGCCCGCGTGGTCCGCTGAGTCTCGCAACCATCATCCTTTATTTCAACATGTCCTCTTTTCTTCAACAACTCTTCGGTCTGGAAAACAAAGTGGCGTTGGTGATCGGCGGCACGGGCGAATTGTGCGGCGCAATGGCGGAAGGCCTTGCCGCCACAGGAGCCCACGTGCTGTTGGTCGGTCGCAATCCTGATAAAGCCGAGGCCAGACTGCAGCGTATTCGCGACAACGGTGCTAAGGGAGACTTTATCGCTGCCGACGTCTCCAGCCGTTCCACATTGGAAACATTGCGGGATCAGGCGCTGGATCTCGCTGGCAAACTGGATATCATCATCAACGGCGCTGGTGTCAATTCACCAACTCCCTTCTTCGATGTGAGCGACGAGGAATTACAGCGTATTCTCACCCTCAATTTCACTTCCGTTTACCAATCCTGTCAGATTTTCGGACGCTATCTGGTCGAACGCGGCGAAGGTGGCAACATTATCAATGTCGGCTCCATGAGCGGGCTCATCCCGCTATCCCGAGTCTTCACTTACAGCGCCACCAAGGCGGCAGTACACAATCTCTCCAAGAATCTGGCGCGTGAATGGGCGCCCGCCGGAGTGCGGGTCAACACGCTGGTGCCAGGTTTCTTTCCCGCAGAGCAAAACCGCAAGGTACTCACCCCCGAACGGGTCTCTCAAATCATGGGGCACACACCCATGAAACGGTTCGGTAAGGCCGAAGAACTGATCGGCGCCACCCTGCTCCTTGCCAGTGATCAGGCTGCAGGTTTCATCACGGGGCATGAAATGGTAGTGGATGGCGGCTACTCCTCCATGACCATCTGATCATCCGACACGCATGACCATGAGTTTTATCAGTGACGATTTTCTGCTGCACAGCAAAACTGCCCGCAAACTGTACCACGCTTTCGCCAAGGACCAGCCTATCTTTGACTACCATTGCCACCTGCCTCCTCAGGATGTCGCCAATAACCGTCAATTCGCCAATCTGTATGAAATCTGGCTGGAGGGTGACCACTACAAATGGCGAGCCATGCGAGCCCATGGTGTAGACGAACGCTACATCACAGGGAACGCCTCTCCTTACGAAAAGTTCCTCGCCTTCGCCGAAGTACTGCCTTTCTGTATCCGCAATCCCCTCTATCATTGGAGCCATCTGGAGTTGGTGCGCTACTTCGACATTCATTCCCTGCTGAATCGCGAATCCGCGCCGCTCATCTGGGCGGAAGCCAATGAAAAGCTCTCCTCCCCCGCGTTTCGCACCCAGGCAATCCTGCAACGGTTTCAAGTACGTGTGGTCTGCACAACCGATGATCCCGTAGACACACTGGACTCCCATCAACAAATTGCCAAAGATGGCCTTGCCACCCGCGTCTATCCTACCTTTCGCCCGGATAAGGCAATCGCCATTGACAACGTGAAGGTATGGAACAAGTGGGTGGACCAACTGGAATCCACCAGTAATATCGGCTGTGACCAGTTCAACGGCTTCCTCAACGCCCTGCGCCAACGTCACGATTTCTTCCATTCGATCGGCGGGCGTCTTTCTGACCACGGATTGGAAACCGCCTATGCGGATTTCCCCAGCGAGGATGAGGCTTCCCGCATATTCGAAATGGCCCGCCATTACGGCCCTATCTCTGCTGAAGAGAAAAATCGCTTTGCCAGCTATCTGATGCTTTTTTTCGCCAGACTGGATACGGAAAAGGGCTGGACCAAACAACTGCACATCGGCGCCCTGCGCAATGTCAACGATGCCGTATTCAAAAACCTGGGACCCGATGCAGGATGCGATACGATTGGCGATTGGAATCACGCACAACCGTTAGCCCGCTACCTGGGCCGTCTCGCCGGAGAAAATATTCTCCCAAAAACAATCCTCTACAATCTCAATCCTGCCGACAACTACGTGTTTGCCACCATGATTGGCAACTTCCAGTTCAACAGCGGTATGCCAGGCAAAATTCAGTTCGGCAGCGGCTGGTGGTTCCTCGACCAGAAAGAAGGTATGCGCTGGCAGTTGAACGCCCTGTCAAACCTCGGCATGCTCGGGCATTTTATCGGTATGCTAACCGATAGCCGCAGCTTCATGAGCTATTGCCGC
>CAZYDZ010000272.1:0-2670 GCA_964646535.1 uncultured Opitutaceae bacterium | reverse complement strand
CAATCAGACGGGGGGGCTGGTGGTGGGCACTGGCGACCTTTCCGAACTGGCGCTCGGCTGGTGTACTTTCAACGGCGATCACATGTCCATGTACCATGTCAATGCAGGTGTTCCCAAGACCCTCGTGCGGTACATGGTTTCCTGGTGTGCCGATGAACTCTTCCAAGGCCCTGTCGCAACCATATTGCACGACATCGTCGACACACCGATTTCTCCTGAGCTGCTCCCGGCCAGCGAGACCGATGAGATTCTGCAGCAAACAGAAGTGGCCATCGGCCCCTACGAGCTGCACGATTTCTTCCTGTTCCACGTAATACGCCATGGGGTTTCTCCCGCCAAGGTATTGTTTCTGGCGACAATCGCCTTTGCAACACGCTATACGCGCGACGAGATTCTCGCCAATCTGGAAGTATTTTACCGCAGATTCTTCTCCCAGCAATTCAAACGCTCCGCAATGCCCGACGGCCCCAAAGTCGGTTCAGTTGCGCTCTCACCGCGTGGTGACTGGCGTATGCCCAGTGACGCTTCAGCCCAGCTCTGGCTGAGCCAGCTCGACGCACTCAAACAATCCTGAATGTCCGATTCCGTTTTTCAACCGTATCTCACGGTGGTTGCCGCATCACGCAATGATGACCATGGTGGAGACCCGCTGACACGCACGCAGATATTCCTCGATAATCTGGCCCAACAGGTACAGTCGTTACAACTGCCTTGTGAGATCCTACTGGTCGACTGGAACCCTCCCGCCGACAAGCCTGGCCTCAGTGAGGTGATTGACTGGAAGTTTCTCAATGCCTATTGCCAGGCGCGCGTCGTACAGGTGCCTGCGGAGATCCACAACCGCAGTGTTTGCGGTGACAAACTGCCGCTGTTGCAAATGATCGCCAAAAATGTGGGGATACGCCGCGCACGCGGTGAATTTGTTCTCGCCACGAATATCGACATCCTGTTCTCGGACGAGCTGATGCGCTTCCTGGCTCAGCGCAAACTGAAGAAAGGCTATTCCTACCGCACCGATCGGCTCGATATAGAAAGCGGAGTCCCCGTGCAGGCAGGCAATCGGGAGCGTATGGATTATGCGTGGAAGCACATGATACGACTACACCAGCGCGGAAGGACCGACTTTCTCACCCCTGGCGCCCCTGTAACGGCGGACAGCCCCATCGTATTTCGCAACCCCGCCTTGTTCGAGTCCAATCAGGACGGCAATCATATCCTGCGCAAGGATGTGCCCATACACATGGTACATACCAACGCCTGTGGTGACTTCACACTACTGCACCGCGACGACTGGATACGCATCGGCGGTTATGCCGAGTTTGATCTCTACTCCTTTCATATCGATTCCCTCGGCTGCCTGTCCGCACATTACAGCGGTATTCAGGAATATTTTCTGCCCATTCCCTGCGCGACGTTTCACATTGAACACAGTATCGGTTCCGGCTGGTCGCCAGAGGGACAGGAACGGCTGTTCACTCGCCTTGCGGCAAACAAAATATGGTGGCTGCCGTGGAGCCTGGTCGTCGACTGGGTGAAACAGATTCGCCAAACAGGCCAGCCGCTTCCCTTTAATCAGGATAACTGGGGGCTGTCTGATGTCGACCTGCCAGAAACCTCCCATCGATCACAATGAGCGCCTTTTCCCTAAATCCTGAATACCAGGAAGACCATGTGCTATTGCAGTACCTGTTGCCACAATACGAACAACAGTCACGCCTGATTGCCAACCTGCTGGATGAAATCCATCTATTGCGCACGCGCACGCAATGGCTGAAGCACGAAGGATTATTGCGTACCCTTTCCCCGCAGAGCACACGCAAACCCGAACGGAAAGATTTTCCAAACTTCAACGAACAAGCCTATCTGGAAGTCAATCCTGACGTACGGGAAAACGTTCAACGCAAACAGTTTGCATCCGCATGGGATCACTTCTCCCGGTGCGGATATCTGGAAGGCCGCCTGCGTTCTCCTCATCACTTCAATGAAGCCTCTTATCTGAGCTTGCAATTCGACGTGCGTGATGCCGTACAAAAAGGCGAAATCTCCAGTGGCTTCGCGCACTATATCGGCAGTGGCATATACGAAAAACGATTGTTCCTTCCAAACGACTTTGACGAAGAACAATACCTGCAGTTCTACCCCGATATCCGCGAATTCCTCACCAAAGTACCGGGGTCCACCGCCACCCAGCATTTTTGTGCCGTGGGGCAGATATCAGGCCGCCTGTACTTTGTAAAAGATCAATCCTGATCACAGGGTTCTGCGAAAATCCGAACAATCTGCGGTGTCTCAATCCTGCCACACTTCCCGCTTACACGGGATAGCCTGATCTACGCAAAAACTCAGCCCCTTCGAGCACCTGTTCGGTGGACAATGAGGGGGACAGTTCGAGGGTCAATGCCTGGGTCGGCGCATAAAAAGGCAGTAACTCCGTAAACGACACCATACCGCTGCCAGGTGTTTGGTGATCCTTGCCCTTTTCGTTCACATCGTGCAAATGCCAGCCCAGCAGATGAGGCTTTACCTGCTCCAACCAGGGAACAATCCGTATTAAGCCATCCTTTTCCTTAATACGGGCATGACCGCTATCGTGCCAGTAACCAATGCCCAATTGCGCCAGCCACTCCGTCCACATACGGGTTCCCTCATAGTCCACAGGTACTTCATGCG
>CAZYDZ010000271.1:0-2713 GCA_964646535.1 uncultured Opitutaceae bacterium | reverse complement strand
CCGGTACTTGCTCCACAACTTCCTGCGGTTGTCTCAACAGTCCCAGGTACGGAATCAACAGCCAGGTGGCCAATAAAATCACCACCCCCAGAATCACCGACAATACCATGCCGTGCCACAGCGATTGTGGGATCATACCGAGCAACTTCGCCCCGCGAAGCTGGGAGATACGCACCGATACGGCAGTCAAAAAGCCAATCCCGCACACAAAGAAAATCATGCTGATACTGTTGGCAAAAGTCACCGTCGCCAATGGCACCACACCGAGATGACCGATCATGATCGTGTCCGTAACACCGATCAGCATCTGACTCAGATTGCCGACCATCAACGGCAATGCCAGCACAAGGGTCCCTTTGGCCTCCTTCCACCACGGCAATACCCGATATGCTGTCTGCGTCTGCTCGTTCACCCGCCTACTTTGTCACAAGCCGATTCCCGCGGAAAGCTTTTTAGAGCAAGCTGCCCTGGCATCGTCAGGATCAGGGTAATACAACACCAATACCGGACGACCTTTTCCGATTACCCCCAGATCCGCAAACCAGACCTCCCCCCTCTGTGGACTAATACTCACCTAATACCTGATTCCAATTATTGATTTGTTCCTGATCAGAAAGCAGACGCTCAGGCTTGGCTGTTACCTCAAAAGGCATGTCTTCCCGAAGTACCACCTGCGCCAGAAATATATTGATGGCATCACTAGTCTTCATTCCCATGCGAGCAAACACACGTTCCGCTTTTCGGTAGCGAACCGTATCCACTCTAGCACGCAACAAAACACTGGAAGCTTTAGACATGACTCAAATATGCTCAAATATGCTCAAAATGTCAATAATCCAACGGTCGGTAGGCGATATCCATGATCGACAACCGGTTCAGATGCGGTTTCACGCGGCGCAGAAAATCGTTGTAGTCTTTCAGTTCGGAAGCAGTCCAGGCGGTTTCGGCCAAGGCACACAAGCGCGGGAACGCGTTATAGTGCATTCTATATTCAGTCTGCTGGGACTCCGTCCACAGGTGTCCCTGTAATCCCAGAATGTGCTTTTCTCCTTCTTCGGAAAACATCCCTTCAGGTATGGGACTGTAAGCGTAAACATCCTCCAGCGTAAGCCGAGCTGAACCTGCATGAGGTTCCTTCCCAAAATCATCCGACCCCATGTGTATGAGATAGGTGCCGTTGTCGGAGGAAATGATCACATCGTGGCCCAATTCCGCAGCTTTCTGTGCCCCTGAAAATCCGCGCCAGGCCATCACTGTTGCCCCCTTGGCAAGACCACCTTCCAGAATTTCATCCCAGCCGATCAGCTTCCTGCCGCGCGCCGTCAGAAAATCGTCCATCTGGCGAATAAACCAGCTCTGCAACTCATCTTCATCCTTCAGGCCCAACTGCCGAATTCGCTCCTGCACAACGGGTGTCGTCTTCCACAATTTCTTATCCGCTTCATCTCCTCCGATATGAATGTACTGTGACGGAAATAACTCGAGTACCTCCGTCAGTACATCCTGCATGAAAGCCACACTATCAGGCCCTGGAGCAAGGATGTTGTAAGAGATGCCCCAAGTAGTCCACACATCACACGGCTCTCCGGTGCAACCGAGCTCGGGATAGGATGCAATCACAGACTGTGTATGCCCGGGCATATCAATCTCCGGGACTACGGTAATGTGCAGTTTGCTGGCATAGGCTACTACTTCACGAATTTCATCCTGTGTGTAAAACCCGCCATGTGGCACTCCATCCCCACGGGTCTCCTTGCGCCAGGCTCCCACTTCGGTCAGTTTCGGGTATTTTTTAATCTCAATTCGCCAGCCCTGGTCTTCTGTCAAATGCCAGTGAAATACATTCAGCTTGAGCAGGGCGAGCTGATCGAGAAAACGCTTTACGCCGGCAACCGGCAAAAAGTGGCGCCCCACGTCCAGCATGGCTCCGCGCCATCCAAAACGAGCATGATCCCTGTAATAGCCGGCCGGCACAGTCCATGCTACGCGCTCGCGATACACGCGATCAAACACGGCAGGAGGTAACAATTGCAGGAAGGTGATCCCTCCGTAAAACAGCCCTGCCGGAGTCGCGGCCTCAATGCGAATAATATTGCCGGCTGTCTGTAGGGAGTAGCCATCAATACCATCCTGTCGCTGTGTATCCAGCTTGAAAAACAAATGTGTGGTCCTGGTGTTCTTCGACGGCTCCCCCACCTGTAATGGGAACCCCCATCCGGTGCTGCGGCGCAATGTTTCCGCAATATACAGAACCGTCGATTCAGGGACTCCTTCGACATAGATCACACTATCCGGATGCAGAGAGGCATCCCCTCCATCATACCAATCATTTGCAATACGCGGAACCACTAAAGACGTCGCAGGCTTGATAAACATAAAATATGATCTGGCTCATGCCTAAAGTAAGAGCAAGGATATCTTCGCTCATCTCACAAGAAACACTGACAGGAACAGGACAAGAACCATTTCATGAAACCGCGGATGGCGCAGATAATCGCAGATTATGTTAGGGGCTGTAGTAGCTAAGGTTAGTATTATACGTCAGAGTAGAATGGTGCTAGTTTAAGAGGGTTATCGCTGATTTTCCTTGTAGGAGGGGCTTTACGCCCCGACCGAATGGGTGTGGTTTTGTGTCGGGGCGTAAAGCCCCTCCTACATTGCGCCGATGCGGATAAGGCAGGGTTCCCGACAGGTTCGGGGAGCTGACCGGGAA
>CAZYDZ010000270.1:0-2750 GCA_964646535.1 uncultured Opitutaceae bacterium | reverse complement strand
ATACGCCATCCGTCTCCCTCCTTCACCTTGCCTCCCGAGTAGATACACCCCGAAGAAACCTGGCCATAGGGAATCCCGAGGGTCGCACAGCTTTGTGCCAGCATCTGCGGAAAGTTCACATTGCCTAGCAAGGTATCCGCCTTGTGATCCTCACAGGCGTCCACGTTCGGCTTGCCCGTATAACCGGCCGCATTGATGACAAATGTCGGCTCATTCTTCTGCAACCACGGGTGGAATGTCTCAAAACGGGTATAGTCCACCTCCTTGCGCGACAGAGCGCGGAAAGCAGTGCCTCTCTGGCGTAATTCATCCGCAAATGCCTGTCCTACATATCCTGTGGCTCCTAGTAGTAAAATCATGATAAAGGGTAATTCCTAGAAACTTTTATGTCACGGGGCAAACTCTTAAATTTCAGCACGTTTCCATCCTCTCCGCCCCGTTGCCCGTAAAACTACCTTGAATACTCACTGGCAGTCTGCCACAATTGATTGTGTAATGAACTATCCACAGGCTGTTCTACAACCCGAATCGACCCGTACATGGAATCTGAACTTTTGCTTATCTTTGCCGCTATCTGGATATTGTTCTGCTCGATCGTCCTGCCAATCCTGACTTTTTTCAATCTACGCCGGATCTCCAATCTGGAAAAGGAGCTTCACGCTCGAACCTCCCATTTGGAAAGGGCTCTCCGCGGTTACTTATCACAACAACCGCCCGATCCTGCACATGTTTCCCCGACAAACACCCTCCAGCCACAGGCGATGGATGTTTCTGCCACAGTATCCCCACCCTTCATACCGCAACCGCCTACCAGTCCTGCGCTTTCGCGTTCACCCCTCCCCCGGCATTCCCAGGCAACAGCTTCCTTAGCCCATACGGTTGAGTCCACCGCTACAGTGCCATCCCCTGCGGAAAAAGCCTCGGCAAAGACACCCCAAAAAGATCTGGATGTCCTGTGGATCGCCCGCGGCGCTCCGATACTGGGAGGACTGTTTGCGATCGCCTGCCTGGTCTTTTTCGGTATTCACTTGTGTTACGGGGCGGGGATATGGGTTCTCCACAAGAAAATGCCACTTGGCCAGGTGTTACAGGGAATTGGACTGGCAGGATTTTACCTAACCACTGTAGCCGCATACGCAGTCCAACCCGTAAAAATAGTAGACTCCATCTGGCTGGCTGTTGCACTTCAAATTTTCTCACTCGGACTGATTCTGTTCGACAGCCTTTGGCGCAATCGTGAATTTATGGCCACTTGCAGCATGGCGTTTGGTTTTTTCAGTGCGAGCCTGCTCTATTTCGAAAACATTCACGTCGGAATCCTTCCTGCTGCGCTCTCCCTCAGTATCGTTGCGCTGCTTCTATGGCGTTGGAAACGCTGGTTTTCTCCGCTGGTCGTCCCACTGTTTCTGGTCACCCTGCTCTACGGCTGGTTCTCCAGTGCGGAATGGCAAATCCCACCCCTACACAAATCCATACAAGTACTGGGTTTTCCGATCCTGCTGGGAATTGCAGGTATCGCCATCCTGCACAGGCTTCATGAGGAAAAAGATTTTCACATCCGAATTATTATCCTGTTGTGGTCTGTATTGTTCGGCGGACTGATGAATTATCTCAATCCTCTTCCGTTGGGCAATGTTTACACCATGGACTGGTTTACGTGGATTGTCGTCCCACTGCTTGTTCTGTGGGGAAGCTGGGAATTCCATCAACAGCGCCGCAGTCAAGCGGGCATCTCCCTATTGCTGAGTACACTGCTTACGCTGGTGTGGCTGACAGAAAACAGCGCCTTCCTGACGATTGCGCTGGCAGCCGTTCTACTCATCGTACAACGAAAAGTTTCCCGTGGGCTTCTGGTACAAACCAGCTTCCTGGTCGCCCTTGCGGGCGCCACTGGCAATCTCCTCAACGAATCCCTGCACCTCCCTGAACTTCTGCAAAAATATCAGATTACCTCATTGACCGACACTGCACTGCGAGGATGGAACTGGCTGGCAGTCGTATTTATTCTGCTATGGGGAGCCCTTGCCGCCATTCTGCTCTATTCCCGTCTGCCCATAGAACGACATAAAACCTTACAGAAAGTATTCCAGACCTGGATCGTATTGTTCGGCATGAGCGGAACCTGGATGTCAATTCTGATCCTCCCTAACAATATATTGTCGGCTGTCCTGTGCATGACCCTGATCGTTTATGGGTTATCCTGGAAATCTCCGCAGCCTGGTCATCTGGCGCAACACACACTGCTGATCAGCGCTGCTTTCACGCTGCTCATCCCCCCAAATAGCATTTTGAGTATTGTGCCATCTCCCCTGTTCATCGGCAGCCTGTTTCTCGCATCCTTATGGGCAAGCTTCACCGTCTATACCAGGGAACGCGCCCTGTATGCTCCTGTAGCGCTCATCGCCACCATGATACTGCTGCCCGCAAGTGAAATCACATTCTCTGTACTGGGTAACTATTCCGTACCGTGGGTACTTTTTCTTCTGCTCATACTCTATACAACCGTCTGCGCCTTCCATTATTATTTCCATAAAGGAACCCCGATAGATCCGCTGTGGGGGCTAATTCCCGTGCTCTGTATTCTGCATATTGTTACACGCGCATTACCTGCCGACTACATTTTCTCCACGGCAAGCAATTCGTTTTGGATACAGGGAAATCCCCTGATTCTCCTCACCGTGTCAATTCCCTTGCTATTACTGACGGCTGGTTGGTTTCTATACGGTCTGACATACTGCGAATGCAGACTG
>CAZYDZ010000269.1:0-2773 GCA_964646535.1 uncultured Opitutaceae bacterium | reverse complement strand
GAGGGGCTTTATGCCGCGATCTGGTCCGTATGATTTCGGGTCGCGGCATAAAGCCCCTCCTACCTGTTTCCTCATCAGTGGAAATCGGCGCCATCTGTGGTTTGTGACCTTTGTGGCTATTCCCTTCTGAACATCTGTACCTCCCACGTACAATCCGCCTGGGACAGGCAGCCCTACCTTTGGCAATCCTGTGACTTCGTGTCCTTGTGGTGAAAAAAGGTGGGGCAAGGGCGCACACAAATAGAAGCTACGCCAGATTAGGGTGTTTACTGAGGAGCCAGTTCAAAACATCACCTTTTAGCGCAAGGGTGAATGCAATCAGTTCCTTGGCTTCTTCTGGACTTGTGCGCCCTGCGGTATCGTATTCAACCGTGTTTCTTTTACTGCGGCAACTATCAAGATAGTCTGCATCGTCCTTTCGGTTTGCTCCGAGCACCATGGGCAACGCTTGAAGCGTTCGGTAGTGAGCCAGGTTCTTTTCCGGTCGGTAGCCTTCTGCGTAAAGAAGGATAGTACAGAGTTTCAGAGCGGCATTATAGGCGATCCCGAATTGCCAGTCCGAACTAAGCCGTGCTGTGCGTGCATCTGCCAAGTCACGGTCAACAATGGCCAACAAATCTGAAATTTGCCGACGGTTGGTTGTATGAGGTCGCAACCACCCGTTCTTATGCCAATTTTGCAAACTCATCGTCGTTGCCGATAATCCATAGTTTGGGTTTGGCTGTCACGTCTGTAATGTAGGCGTCTTGTGCCCGAAGCTTTTCCGTGTAAGACTGCCGGGAGATTGTGCCAGGATTGATTTCCCTGCCAAGTGTTTCCGATAATGGCCTGAGCCTGGGGGTTAATTGACGAAGACCAACTGAGCCAATTACAAGAAGGTCTATATCACTTTGTGGGGTGGCCGTGCCGGAAGCAAAGGAACCATATACAAAAGCGAACTCAATGCCGTCAACGGGTTTCAGTGCCTCCGTTAATTGTGCCTGAAGGCCAGTGGTCTTGAGCGCAATACTGTGCAATTCGGGGTATAGCGGATGCCTAGGATTTGCCCTGAAATACAGACGGTTGCCGTCGCGTCTCTCAAGTACAAGGTCAATTTTCCGCATATTGGCAATCTCCCGTTGGATAGTGCCAACGGCCAAATTGCTCAAACGGGCAAGGTCTCGTAAATGCAAAGACTGCTCCGAATCGGCAAAAAGCAGTCTCAGCAATTCCGCCCTGGCCTTGGGGAAAATCTGTTCAAGAGGGTTCAATATGAATGCTTATAGCATACAATTGTATTCTTAGTCCATACATTTATGTCGGGCAATCCCACCGGGTCGGTCCACTGAATACGGAAGACAGAAGGAAACCGCCGATTAGACGGATACGCGCAGATATGGGGGATCTTGTGTCTTCGTGTCCTTGTGGTGAGAAGGGTTTACCACCAGGACACTAAGATGAGGGAATAGCCACATAGGGCACAAATTGCACAAACAACCGTAGGGAATCGTCCACTGAATGCTGAAGACCCTCTCGCGAAGGTAATAAGTATAATAAAGATTTTATAAGAAAGTAATTTTATTATATACGTTTGCATGAATTCTTTGTTATAAATTGAGCAGAGCGAATTACGATCATGAGGAGGATTGAGGGTAGGATTGGGACGGGGGCGCATCTACTGGAGCATCGCCATTTGAAAAAAGAAGTTGTCTTTCAAGAGTAATATAAAAACAATGAGTGAAGTTGTATTCGAGTATGATTCGAACAAGAGTGAGAGTAATAAATACAAGCATGGCATTGATTTTGTACAGGCTCAGCAGCTTTGGCGGGATCGTAATGCAATCGTGTTTCCGGTATTCCATCCAGTGGAAGAGCGGCATATCTTGCTAGCGGTCTTGCAGGGAAAAGTGTGGACAGCAGTATTCACATTGCGCGGTCAAGTTACTCGAGTGATATCCGTGCGCAGGGCGCGCAATAACGAAGAGAGGCACTACCATGAAAACCAATAAGAAAACGACTACGGATGAGTTTGAGCGACGTTTTGATGCTGGAGAGGACATCAGCGATCTTGTGGATTGGTCGAAGGGTCGGCGTTTACATGGAGGTAAGCGGGAGAGGGCGGGCCGTAAACCCGTAGGGCGGCAACCTTACACGATTCGCCTCTCCCCTCAGGTTCATGCGAGGATTCAGCAGCGTGCAAAAAAGAAAGGCGTCAGTCTGTCTGAGTATATCGAAGAAACGATGAAAATTCATTCCGTTGGGTAAGCAGATGGCTGTAAACCGCGGATTACCCGGATTGGCGCAGATATGAGAGGGAAGGGGACGCATCTACTGGAGCATCATTTGGAGGTGTTGCTGTGTGGAGGATGCAGTTCGGTACAGTTTGAGTTGGAGGAGCGATCTCTGTGTCACCCGTGTTAATATATGTAGGAGGGGCTTTATGCCGCGACCCTTGGCGTCCTGGTTGTTTGGATCGTCCCGACTTCAGTCGGGGCTCCTACAGTTGTTCGTTTCAGCATCCCTCGATGTAGGAAAGTCTGCCAAAGCCCATCGGCTGCGGCCCGTATGGTGGAGAGGGGCTCTCCATTTCAGATCAAAATGTACCGGTACCAGTCGAGTGAATGCAATTGACGTGTTTTCTGAAAACGGGATATGGAAAAAGCGTATGCGGTTACAACAACACAAGGGTTCAGAGTCTTGGGCCTGTTCATCTGAGAAAATGAGAAAAACAGAAAAGAAAGTACGAAGTAATGAAGAATTTACACAGTGACCGCATTGTGGAATTCTGGTCCCC
>CAZYDZ010000268.1:0-2788 GCA_964646535.1 uncultured Opitutaceae bacterium | reverse complement strand
CGGTGCGCTGGTAGAGCTCGGATCGGCTGACTCCCCTGCCGATTGCCTCCACCATGTTGTGGATAAACTCCACAACCAGTTGTTTTTCCTGCCGAAAATGCTGACGTTCCTCATCCATCGAAAGGTATGCCCGACGGTAACGAATCAATAAAAGACTCATCGGGAAAATCCCCAGCAGCAGACCTAGAATAAGATACCACCACATGGGACCTGCCTTCTATTTTTCCTGTACCTGGTTTTTTAGAAACGAGAGTAAATCCTGGAATTTACTTTGGTTTCCACTATCTGCTTCGACCAGGCTTTCATGGGCTTCAAGAACCATACGCGCATTCTCCTGTTGAGTTCGTTTGTGATCTGCCAGGCTTTCGTTGGCGGTGGAAAAATCCGTGCCGGTTTCATCAGCCTGTACCTGCAAGATCCGATGCAGTCCAAGATTGTGGACCAGTTCCAGATTGCGGGCTCCCAGACGAGCCAGGATCACATAAGAGTGATTTCCCTTTCTGCGCACCTCCAATGCCACACCTGCCAGAATTCCCAGAAACGTACTGTCCATTCCTGTACAGTTTCGAAAATCAATTAGAAAGCGCGGTTTTCCCTGATCTATAATACGGTTGAAGAAATCGCGTACGGGTCCGCTGTTCAGGAAATTCGCCCTTCCCTCAATGCGAATCAGAATCGGGTCCGAGTAAGGATTTACATAAAAGACTGTATCGTTTTCACTCATGCAGAAGTGGCCTGCGCAATCAATTCTCGCAACACATAAGGCAGAATGCCACCATGTTTATAATACTCCACTTCGATGGCGGTATCAATACGCAGGATCAGATTGACGGAACGTTCGGTGCCGTCCGATGCGCGGATTTTCAGGGTTATATTTTGTTTGGGTGAGAGCGTCTTTTCCAAGCCTTCGAGAGTATAAGTCTCACTGCCATCCAGCCCGAGAGTCTGCGCATCGACTCCTTCCTGAAATTGCAACGGAAGAACACCCATACCGACCAGGTTACTGCGGTGAATACGCTCAAAACTCTTGGCCACAACAGCCTTTACTCCGAGCAGGTTGGTTCCCTTGGCCGCCCAGTCGCGGGAGCTTCCCATTCCATAATCAATACCTGCAAAAACAATCAATGGCACATCCTTGGCAATATACTCGCGGGAGGCCTCGTAGATTGTGGTCAACTGCCCCGCTGGCATCAGCTTGGTGAAACCACCTTCCTTGCCATCGGCCATCTTGTTTTTGACGCGGACATTGGCAAAGGTACCGCGGGTCATGATGCGGTCATTCCCCCGGCGTGAACCATAGGAGTTGAACTCGGCTACGGCAACGCCCTGCTCAAGCAGGTATTTCCCCGCAGGAGTCTCTGGCTTGAAGGAGCCCGCAGGGGAAATGTGGTCTGTCGTGACGGAATCTCCCAGAATTGCCAGTGGGCGCATATCGCGGAAATTGTGTTTGCCATCAGGCTGCAACGAAAAACCGTCGAAAAACGGAGGTTTTTGAATATAGGTGCTCTTTTCGTTCCACTGGTAGAGAGTCCCGCCTTCCACTTCGATACTGTCCCATTCGGGATTGGAGAATACGCCAGAGTACTTGCTGGAAAACATCTCAGGCTTTATCCCCGTACGGACATGGCGCAGGATTTCTTCATGCGACGGCCAGATGTCGCGGAAGAAAACAGGCTTTCCATCGCTACCGTGACCGATTGGCTCATGGTCAAAATCAATGTCAATGCGTCCAGCCAGTGCATACGCGACAACCAATGGCGGAGACATCAGGAAGTTGGCGCGGATGGAGCCGTGTACGCGGGCTTCGAAGTTGCGGTTTCCAGACAGCACGCTCGCTGCCACCAGATCACCATCGCGAATTGCGTTTTCGATTGAATCAGCGAGCGGCCCGCTGTTGCCGATACAGGTGGTGCAGCCGTACCCCACCAATTCAAAGCCAATCTTATCCAGTGATTGCTGTAATCCAGTGGCTTCCAGGTAGTCCGTGACCACGCGCGATCCAGGGGCGAGACTGGTCTTCACGTATGGAGGAACGGTCAACCCATGGGCAACCGCCTTTTCCGCAACCAGCCCTGCGGCGATCATAACCGATGGATTACTGGTGTTGGTGCAACTGGTGATGGCGGCAATCAACACGGACCCGTGGCCGATTTCCACGTTCTGGTCTACCAACCTTGGATCGTTGCCGCCACCCGCTCCATGGAAACACTTCAGAGCCACCTTGTGTGAATACTCTTCTGCTTGTTTACCGTAACCGCCATCCGCGACAGAAGCCTCAAACAAGGAATGGAAAGCACGCTTCAAGTCTGGCACATTGATACGGTCCTGTGGGCGTTTCGGACCCGCGACAGAGGGTACCACATCAGCAAGATTCAGCTCAATCACTTTTGTGAAATCAACTTCTCCCTTGAGCGGAATACCAAACATCTGCTGCGCTTCGTAGTATTCGCGCACCATCTGAATGTGTTCTTCGTTGCGGCCCGTTGAGCGCAGATAGTCAAGGGACTTCTCATCGGTGCCAAAGAAGCCCATCGTAGCTCCGTATTCGGGAGCCATGTTGGCAATCGTGGCACGATCGGCCACCGTGAGATTACGCGCTCCTTCGCCGAAAAATTCAACAAATTTGCCCACTACCTTTTCCTTGCGCAACAACTCGGTTACGCGCAGGGCAAGGTCGGTTGCGGTGACGCCGTCCACCAGCTCCCCGCTCAGGTGTACGCCGATGACTTCGGGAGTCAGGAAATAGACCGGCTGGCCCAACATTCCCGCTTCCGCCTCAATACCTCCG
>CAZYDZ010000267.1:0-2838 GCA_964646535.1 uncultured Opitutaceae bacterium | reverse complement strand
CGGCGACGTACCGAGGAACAGATTGTGCGGGCAGTGGAAAGTGTGGCAGGGCATTTTTATGGTTCCGCAGGCAACAATACATTTTCCCTGGTAGGCTCCTGCTTGAGCCAGGATCTGGACTTGATGGAAGAACTGCTTCTGGAGGGAATCATTGAACCGTTGTTTAAGCCGGAGACGTTCGATATTGAAAAACAGGCACAACTAAGCCAATTGCGGGAAGAGCGCGACGACTTGCTACCGTGGTCGCTCAGTGAATTGCGCAGACGCTTCTACGTGGACCATCCGTTTGGCATTGCCAGCGAAGGTACGGAGTCCAGCGTCCTGACTTTACAACAACCACAAGCGGTTGAACATTGGAAACATCTATGCCATCCGAAAAATGGAGTTCTGTTGCTGGCGGGTGATGTGGCGGATTGGTCCAGCCGGCTGAAGCGAATGGAACAGGCGCTGTCAGCCCTTAATCCTGCGCCAGTCCTCCCTGTTGAGCAGGAGTGGAACCCATCCGCATACCCTCCGCTTGCAAGCGTAAAGCGCGACCGTCAACAGGCCATCGTCATGAGAGCCTTTCCATGTCGCGGAATCGTGCATGAACAGGAAGTCGTCGACAGCGTGCTGACCCAGATACTGTCGGGTATGGGAAGCCATTTGTTCGAACGGGTACGGGAAGAGAAGGGTCTGGCGTACTTTGTGCGCGCATCCAGAATCCTGGCGCCATCACACGGAATGTTCTATTTTTACGCGGGAACGCAGCCTGCCACGGCGCAGCAGGTGCTTGTCGAATATCAGTATGAGCTGGAACGTCTGGCATCGGGAAAATGGGATGAGAGTGAACTGCGCGGAGCCCAGGCTACCCTGAACGCGGGGATACGGGCCAAACAACAGAATATTGCCAACCGCGTTACCGAGGCGGGAATCCGAACGCTTTGCGGGCTCCCGCTTACTCCGTGGAACGGGTATCAGCAGAAAATCCAGCGGGTGGTAAAACAGGACATTGCACTGCGTGCCGAAATGTTGTTGAGTGGACCCAGTCTTTCCATGATTGTAGAGCCTTGACTCACAACCATTTGTCTTTGAGCCATTTCAGTAGATTATCGTAATGAATACCACCTCTGAAAGAGAACAGTTCGAAAAAATACGGACGATCATTTGCGCGTCTCCTGACGAAGCCTGTAATCGGGTCGCAGATCGGATCTCCACTCTTATTCGGGAACGCGATCGGGCGGGCAAACGCGCCGTACTTGGACTGGCTACAGGATCAACCCCCATTCGTCTCTATCGGGAATTGATCCGGCGCCACCGTGAAGAGGGGCTTTCATTCAAAAATGTTACCACGTTCAATCTGGACGAATACTATCCGATCTCTCCCACTGCGCGGCAAAGCTATGTGCGCTTTATGAAGGAGCAACTGTTCGATCACATCGATATCGACCAGCGCCAGACGCACATTCCCAATGGAGAGCTGCCGCGCGAGGGAATCTTTGGTTTCTGCCAGGAGTACGAGGACAAGATTCGTGCGGCTGGTGGCATTGATTTGCAGATTCTCGGTATTGGTCGCACGGGGCACATTGGTTTTAACGAGCCAGGCTCAAAAATAGATTCACGCACGCGTATGATCACCCTGGATGGCCTGACTCGCAAGGATGCAGCAAAGGATTTTGGCGGCGAGGCATTGGTACCGCGCCGTGCGATCACCATGGGAGTGGGAACCATTCTGGATGCACGTGAAATCGTTTTGATGGCATGGGGAGAGGCAAAGGCGGAAATTCTGGCGCGCGCCGTGGAAGGAGAGATTTCCGAGTTCATCCCTGCGACCTTCCTGCAAGAACATCCCAATATCACATTTTATATTGATGAGCCCGCAGCGGGTATGCTGACCCGCAATCGCATTCCCTGGCTGGTCGGTGGGTGCGATTGGAATCAACGGCAAATACGCAAGGCCGTTGTCATGCTTAGCCAGCAGGTGAAAAAACCGCTGTTGAAACTCCAGGAAAAGGACTACAACGAGCATGGGCTGGGGGATCTGGTAACGGTTCACGGGCCCGCGTACGACATCAACATAAACGTCTTCAATCAATTGCAGCATACGATTACTGGCTGGCCAGGCGGAAAGAAGGATGCGGATGACACCTATCGTCCTGAACGCGCCAAGCCATTTCCAAAGAAATCAGTGATTTTCAGTCCCGAGACAGACAATGCGGTTCTCTTCATGGGAGGTACGCTGCATCGTTTAATTCAACAGGGACACGATGTTTACATGGTGTTTCTGACGTCTGGTTATCTTTCAGTAAATCGAGATGAAACCATTCGCTTCGCAGAATTCCTAAAAGAAAACGGCGCTCAGGGGAATGATCTGAAAGAACTGGATGCTCTGATCCACAACGAAGACGAAGAGTCTTTTGAGAGCAGCCCGTTGGCAATTCGTATTCGGCAAGCGGTTTCCCAGGGTGAGGCGCGCGCCGTCTGTCGTTTCCTCGGAATCCCGTCAGACCGTGTCTATTTCCTAAATATGCCTTTCTATGAGACTGGCTGCAGCCGTAAGAACAGTCTGAATACAAAGGATATCGAGTTGGTGCAACAGATTTTGCAGCGACTGAAACCAGACCAGACATATCTGTCGGGGAATATTTCTGATCCCAACGGGACGTCGAGACTGGCCTTTGAAGCTATTGAGAAGGCACTTGCATCCTGTGATCAGCAACTGCGCAAGCAATGTTACTTCTGGTTGTATCAGGGAGAAAGTCAGGATTGGGAAGTGGATCAGATTGATATGGCAGTCCCTCTCAGCCCTGATGAATTGAATCGCAAAATGACAGCCATCCTGAAGTACCAGTCACAGCG
>CAZYDZ010000266.1:499-2871 GCA_964646535.1 uncultured Opitutaceae bacterium | reverse complement strand
TATCGCTTCAATACGGGCTTCTGCATCCTCAACGATCCTGCGTTCAATATCCTGCCGCTCGCGATTCATCTCATCCAACTGACTGGCAATTTCCAGACAACGCTGAAAATTGCTTTCAAGCAGCAAACTAATCGGTAATGCCGCATCCGCAAGGCGCCCGCTTGCGTTAATGCGAGGGCTGATGCGAAAAGAAATATCCACGGGCTGCAATGGCTTGTCTGAGGAAAGTCCTACCGATAAAAACAACGCCTGCAACCCCTGATTGCCTGTGTGCTGCAGGCGGGACATTCCCTGACAGGCAAGGATTCTGTTCTCACGGGTCAGCGGCACGAGATCCGCTATGGTACCCATCGCCACCAAGTCCAGGTAACGGCGGATGTCCATGTTCTCCGCAGACCCATCTCCCTCCTGCCGCATGCGCTTGATCAAACCATGCACCACCTTGAACACCAAACCGACAGCACACAAATATTTCCAGGGAACCTTCTCTTCATCGCGAACGTGAGGATTCACCAGAAAACAGTCTGCGGGCAATTTCTCTCTGGATTGGTGGTGGTCGATCACGATTACGTCAATCTGTTGCTGCCGCAGATGTGCAATCTCTTCCACCGAGTTGGTGCCGCAGTCCACAGCGATAAACAGGTCGGGCGCTCCTTCTGACAGAGCGCGTTCTATCGCGCTCATGCTCAATCCATATCCTTCCTCCAGGCGCCTGGGAACGATAAATTCGGGTTGAAGTCCAAAACGGCGCAGGACATCGACAAGAATGGTGGTGCTGGTCACACCATCGACATCATAATCGCCAAAGATCAGTACTTTTTCCTGTTGCCGTATTGCCTGTGTCAGACGTACCACCACCTGTTCCAGTCCCCCTATCAGGAATGGGTCGGTCATATCGCGCAGGCGAGGCTCCAGAAACGCAGTTGCCTGCTCTGAACTGAGCAGGCCGCGCTGCACTAGCAAAACCGCCGCGATATTGTGAAGCTGATTCTCTCTGACAAGTATGTTTACTAATTCAGGATCGCTTTGAGTCTCTATCCAACGCATCCTCTTCAGGATCCTTTCGTGGAACGGCTTCCACTGGAAGCTTCCCACTCGTAAGCGGGGCGTGAATCATTGCGGGATTCAACATGACGACGATCGCCCTTATGGAACCAGTAAAATACGGGAGTGGCGATATAGTAAGTTGAAAATGTTCCGACAACCACACCTATCGTAAAGACAAATGAGAAATCGGTAACCACACCGCGTCCAAACACGTAAAGCATGACCGATGCGAATAATGTGGTCACTCCTGTGAGAATGGTACGTCCCAAAACCCGATTCAGAGAAAAATTGATGATCTCAGTCAGGCTCTTGCCTGGATTCAATCCCAATTCCTCTCGTATACGATCGAACGCGACAATGGTGTCGTTCAGTGAGTATCCGACAACCATCAATATGGCTGCCACCATTGGAGCTGAAAACTGAAAACCTGACATCACACAAATACCAATGGTAAACAGGATGTCACTGATCAGACCAACAACTGCCGCGATTCCGTAACCGATTTCAAAACGCAAGGCGATATACAACAGAATACCACCAAGCGCGACAGCCAGGGAAAGAATTGCGTTATAGGTAAGTTCCTGCCCGACCGAAGGTCCGATTCGGCGCGCATCCAACTGTTCCAATCCCGCCTCCGGATACTTCTCCTGCAGCTTTTGCAACAGCGGTTCCGCATCCCCGTATGCAGTGGACAAACGCAATATTTCTTCATTGCTGCCCAGCTTGCTGGCATAAGTGGACTGCACCGAACGGATTCCCAGTTCAGATGCCGCACCCTCAATGGATCGAGTGTCCACACGTTGTTGAAACGCCACACTCAGCTCATCCCCACCGAGAAAATCCACCCCCAGAGAATCTTTTCCCTTGGAGTAGACAAAAAACATTCCTACAGCAATGGCAATCCACGCGCCGAAGAACATCAACCTGCGCAGGGCAAAAAACTTGATATTGGTGTTCCCCATGAATGCGATGGCAAACAAACGCTTCACCTTCAGTTTATCAACCAACAGTTCCAGTTGCAGTTTGGCGATCACCAGGGCACCGAATACCGTAAAAATAATCCCGACAGCCAGGGTCACTCCGAACCCTTTCACTGGCCCCGAACCGAACACCACCATGACCATCGCGGCAATCAATGAGGTGACATTGGCATCCATAATCGTGGAAAACACCTTGTTGTGCCCTTCAGCCAACGCGCTGCTCAGCCTCTTGCCTGCTTTTAACTCTTCGCGGATACGCTCGAAAATCAGGATGTTCGCATCCAGCGCCATTCCTGCGGTTAACACCATTGCAGCAATCGAAGGGAATGTCAGGGTTGCGCCGAA
>CAZYDZ010000266.1:0-489 GCA_964646535.1 uncultured Opitutaceae bacterium | reverse complement strand
GTAGCCAACAGCAGTAACCGCGTAGTCAGGATCGAGATGGTTGCCACAACTCCCGCAATACCGTAATACACCACCATGAACACGGCAATCAGGGCCAATGCACTGATTACGGCCATCTGACTGGCATGAATCGCATCGTCGGCCATTGACGGACCAACTTCATAAACGTCAGTCAATACCAGCGGCACTGCGAGCGGGTTATTCAAATTGCCCGCCAGCTCCTGTGCCTCACGAGCCGTAAAGCTTCCCGTAATCTCTGCCGAAGATGAAATGGGCTTGTCAACTCCAGGCGCGGAAATCAGCTCCTTGTCGACGACAATTGCCAATAGGGACCGTCTTCCGGTTGCCGCCGCCTCATCCGCCAGCTCCTTGGTCAGCTTGTAAAACAGCTCGCCACCTTCAGAGGTGAAATTTAACAACACCCGCCACTGTCCCAACTCTCCCTGGACCGCGTGTGAATTGCTGACATGCTTGCCATACATCGCAGGA
>CAZYDZ010000265.1:2621-2925 GCA_964646535.1 uncultured Opitutaceae bacterium | reverse complement strand
AATCCACGTACTTTAGGTTTTACGATCATAATGCGTAGGGGAGAACCGTAACCAGAATGTTTTCTTGCTTGCAATGAAAATCCCAGATTAGAAGACATTTCCTGACCAGCCAATTTGGCTGGTGATGGATAATACGCGGTGCAAAAGGAACGAGAAAGTTTTATCTAAAAATTATGAGCATCATTTTACCAGCCAACGCTTGCGTACGGAGACGCGTTCATGGGATGACCCTGATCGAGTTGCTGTTCGTCATGGCGCTGATCCACGAATTGCTGCGCACCGGGCGCATCGATCTGGACTATCT
>CAZYDZ010000265.1:0-2611 GCA_964646535.1 uncultured Opitutaceae bacterium | reverse complement strand
GAATCATTGTGATGGGCATCACCAGGGGGCGGGAAGAACAAGCCATTGCGCTCGCCAGAAGCGAGTTGTCCATGCTGGCTGGCGCATTGGAACAGTTCAGGACGGACTATGGCCGTTATCCATACAACCATGGCGGCGCTAATTCGGCTACCTCTTCCGAGGAAGGGTTGCCCGCACTGTTTAACCAAGGCTATCTGGTCAAGGACACGCGCGGTCGCGGCGGCAGGTTCAATTTGAGTTATACCACATCGGGCACCGTGTTTCGCGTGCTGGACCCGTGGCACAATCACTATTACTACAATGGTCCTACGGAGGGTTCAGCCAATGAAAGCAGTGGCTATGAACTCTATTCCTATGGCAAATATGGTATCAACCCGCCGACCAATTCCATAGCGGAAACCTTCCGCATATACCCGGAATAAGCCTATGAAAAGAACAACATCCAAAGGTTTCACCCTGATTGAATTGCTGGTCGTCATCGCGATCATCGGCATTTTGGCAGGCATGATCATTCCCAATGTTCTCGGTGGATTCACCACTGCCAAGCGGGCCAAGACCGTTGCTTTTTTCAAGGGGCTGGAAAATGCGGTGGAAGCGTACTATGCGGAATACGGTATGATCCCTTTGTTCCAGAATAGTGCGACGGCCCTCACGCCGATCACTTATCTGTACTCTAACCCGACAGGAGTGATTGAAACCCTGACGGGAAGACCGCGCGGCACCGGTGCATACGGTACCACGGCCAATCGTATTAACCCGCGGCGTAAACAGTTCTTTTCTTTCGACCTGAGCACGGTTCTGGACTCAAACGGAGAACAGAATTATGTATCAGGCAGTATTGTGGATGCGTTTGGCAATATCCAGATCGCGTATGCCGCAGACGTGGATGATGACGGAGCGATCACTCCAAGCGATATCACGGGAACATCGGTTGCCCGTTCCATGTCTCCTGGCTCCAGTTCATTCGGCACGAGTCTGAATGTGCCTGCCAGCCGCGCCAACGGGGTAAACCGTAAGGCGGTGTTCTTTTCGGCAGGGCGCGGTTTGAATGCGGAGGACATTATCACATCCTGGTAAGCCACTGATTTATGAAAGCGGATTTCATGGCCCAACGTAAACCGAACAGTCGTGCAGGTTTCACCCTGATCGAGCTGATGGTGGTGGTCGGGCTGATTGTTGTAATGATAGGGTCTATCGGCGTGCTGCGTATGGGCGGCAATGAGTCCGTTGCCATGACCTCCGCCCAGTCTTCCCTGGCCGCGCTGTTTACTTCTGCCAAACTGCAGGCGACTTCTTCAGGGCGCGATGTGCTGATTATGGTGGATCTTTATCCAGGGGTAATTTCAGGAAACGATGTGAGCCAACATGTGCCGAATTCGGGGTATCTACGCCGCTTTATCATGCTTAAGCGCACCAGCGCTACAGGGGATGGGTATGTGAAGACTGGACGGGAGTTTTATTTACCTGAGGGAATTTATTTTATTCCACCGCCCACTGTTTCTGCTCCCATTACCGCGACCAATATTGGAAATACACGCTTCAGATGGGCGACTGATGGATCGACCAGAAAATCTTCCAGTGGGGGGGGGAGTTTGACCCAATACGGGGCAGCAACTCCCACAGGGATTATTCCTGCAGCGGCAGCCAGTCAGTTTTATGGATGGCGAATTTCGCCCGATGGGAGAATCCGACAGATTAATAGTACCACTGCGATGGGACATTTGCAGATGTCTACCCAGATTGTGCTGGGGATAGGGCGTCGATTGTATATCCAGGGGATTACGCCCCCAGCGTTAGGGGTGATTGTCACCAATGGGTATGGGGCCAAGGGAATACGCATTTCTTACTATGGACAGGTGTCCATGGTGAACAATCTTGATTCATTCGATTAATGATTCTGAATTCTATCCAGTCTACCATGTCATCGCGCCGGGGATTCTCTCTGGTGGAGGTTATGTTGGCGTTGGCGATTTTTGGCGTGGTTACTGCGGGGGTGCTGGGTGTTTTGGCACAGGGGAGCAGTTCCACGGCCAGGACATTGGAGAGAAATATAGCCCAGTCTGTGCTCAAGCAGTCTTTTGTCCTGTTGAACAGGTGGGTGGAGCAGGATAATGTAAGCCTTGCGACGGCTGCGGGAGTGGCGGGTTATTTTCCACTGCAATTTAATCGGGATGGCGAATTGATTGGTGACGGGGGAGTCATCTCTTCGTCGACGGAGAGTGTGTTGGCACAGCCATTTTATGTCGTGACGGTGGCCAGTTCGACAAGTATTTCGGCCCCGTCGGTGGGGGCCGTTCCCGCGGTTGGAGTGCGGCTCAGAGTAGCTTGGCCTTATCGGGCGAGCGATAGCAATCGTTCAGAACTGTTTCTAGGCAATGTCGTTATCCGCTAATAAAGTTTCTTTCCGCAGTTGTTCTGGCTTTACCTTGTTGGAGCTGGTGGTGGCGTCTGTAATTACGGCGATACTGGCAGGTGCGCTGGTGATTTTATCCAGTGGTGCGGCGTTTGCATGGCGCAGTGGTTCGGGGGCGTTGTCCATGGACAACAGGGCTCAGGCGATCCTTGCGCAAATGGAACAAGACATAGGTGGGTTGATTCTGTATTCCAAGAT
>CAZYDZ010000264.1:0-2949 GCA_964646535.1 uncultured Opitutaceae bacterium | reverse complement strand
TCTTGCGAGCGTCTTTTCAGGTGTCCACTGCGTCCACAGAGTCCACTCTGTCCACCAACCCCCTAACCCCTTTATCTGTGTCGTCTGAATTTCTAGGACAATGGCTGTGTAGCGTGTTTGTGGGTGTTCCAGCCTATTATCGTTCGTTGGTGCGGGGCTTCCTTGCGGTATTTTTCAGGGGATAGGCCAGTCTCTTTTTTGACAACAAGAGAAAAGTAGACTGGACTGGCAAACCCCGATTGTATGGCCACGTCCTGTATCGGATTGGTGGTATAGCAGAGTAGACCAAGGCCATATTGCAGCCGCAGATGCTGCAAATAAGCGCCTGGCGAGATGTTATAGGTATTCTTGAATTTTCTGGATAACGTGCTGAGGGGTATGTTCATTCGTTGTGACAAGAGGTTGATGTCGAAGGTTGGGTTGTTAAAACTGGAATGGATCTCGTTGTGGCATTGTTGAATCAGTGAATTCTTTTCTTCGTGCAGTGCCATAGCCGCCATCTTCATCAGGAATTCGTATGCCAGGAGCGATGCCTGTCTCTCGGATTCTTCCGTTTTTTGCTCCAGTGCATGGCGGATTTGATAAATGATTTGCTCGGGACAAGGACCTGTTTTGTAGCTCTTGTCCGTCAGCCCAAAGGCGGTGATGAATCGTGTAATGTCCTTGTGGTCAAGGGCTATGAGTGAGTAGGTCCAGGTTTGAGACATGACTTCCAGATAGACTTCTTCACCTGGGAAGGTCATGTAAACGTGTTCAGGCTTCAGGTAGGACCATCCTTTTCCGGTCCAGAACCTGCCCTGGCCCTTGATTCCCCAGTATACGTGGCAACAGGGGAATACCAGAGGGTCGCTATAATGTCCTTGAGGATAGGTATAATGCCCAACGGACAAAACTTGAAAAGGTAGCTGTTTGACAATCGGAGGGTTGGTGCGAAAGGCATAGTCGCGAGGAGTGGTATATTGAGAGATTTTTAGAGGATAATTTTTATAGGGAGCCTGTGGTGAGCACTTGTTGTGCGAGCCGTTTTGTATGGAATCCGGTTCTTTGTTCATGGGATGACGTATTTTATGAGATAAAATTATAAGTGAAAAGTAAAAAAGTAGTATCTATCCCGTTGTGTAAAGAGGTTTCTAATCGGTGGTAGTTTAATTACCCAACTCATAAAACCTATGAAAAGAATATCATCCCTCAGCGCATGCTACGTCATGCTGTTTGCCAGCGTGTCTATACTATCGGCCCAGACGACGCACACGTGGACAGGTGGTAGTGGTGGAAACGATTGGTCCAATCCGATGAATTGGGACACCAACACAGTCCCTGTAAACGACGACAGCCTGATCTTTATCGGTGATGTCAGTTATGTGAACAACGATTTTTCGAGTCAAACCTTTCTAGTGCATAACATCACGGTATCTTCCAGTGCGAATTCAGACATTACGATAGATGGAAATCCGTTTCGTATTGGGGGTACGATTAGCAATGCGACCGGATACGACCTTTATATTAATCAGGCGATACATGTGTTGAACGCGGGTGGCGTGGTTCCAGGTGGAACCGGTACGGGAGTGGGCTTTAATACCGGGGACAATAATATCACTCTGTACGGAAGTCTTACCGTAGATGACATTGCCCGCAATTTGGTAAAAACCGGATCGGGAACTTTATTCTTATTGGGCTCCACAATAAATCAGGGGAATATGTTCATTCGTGATGGAACCGTGGTGATTGATGGAGGAGTCGTGTCTGCTCACTCTACTTCAAATCTCATTACGATGGGATCTGAGTTGGGCGCGAATGCGGCAGAGGCCGCCAGTGCCCCCGAAGGGATGGAGTCAGCCACTCTGGTTTACACCAATGGCGCCAGCGGCAATATGTCCCGCATACAAATGCGCCCTTACTCTGGGGCCAACAAGCTGATTATCGAGAATGGATCCTCCATTCAGATGCAAAATAACGTCATCTATAACGATGGTCATGGTGGATGGCCTCATTTATCCACGCTGAACATAGATCGTTCAAACGGGGGTACGTTCAATAAAATAGATAATGGCCTCCAGTCCTTTTTTGTTACCCTGACAGAAATGACAGTGGACGGTAAAAAGACCGGCTTCATGAACACTGCAGGAGGAGTAACCGACCGTCTTACCACCACCTTGGCAGAACTCCCGACTGGAGAATCAGGAAATGCGAATTACTACACCAGTGGTCATCGAACCGTTGGAGACGCCTGGGGAAGTACGGGAGGTGGGGCGCTCTATTCGCTGACCATTGTTTCCACAACAGACGGAGATGGCACAGGATCATTGGCTCCCAGTGCGCTTACAGACCAGAGATTGCGTTTCAGAGCCATTCTGATGGAAGAAGGCACGAAGGATTTTACAATTCAACACCTTAACATCTGGAATCTGGGTTATATCCACCAGTACAGTACGGATGGTATGTTGATTTTTGAGGGGACCTTGCCAAGAGACCGTGTATCTGACATAGTTAAGACAGGTCCTGGAACTGTCTGGTTTTCGAACAAGGCACTGACTGCAACTTATACTCAACAGACCGAAGTTCAGGGAGGTCGTCTGATTCTGGATGGGCGCTTTGGAGCTACTTCATACTTTCGTGTGCGGGGTGGCGACTCCGTTCTCAGTGGAGAAGGTGGAATTGGAGGCAGTCTGGTAAGTGGAAGCCCCCGTTACACACAGGTACAGGTATTTGACGGAGGTACGTTGGAAGGGAATCGTCATGCAGCCAAGGCGCTGGATATCACCGGAAGCCTGCTGTTCCTTGAGGATGGTAACTACAGGATGGAGCTGCATGAAAACATGAACTACGATCCGCTGACGGTGTTGAGCACAACCACGGGAGACAGTCCGACAGCAGCGCTGGTTACGCTGGCAGGGAATCTGGATCTGTCGCTCTATTATGCGGTAGACCCGTTCAGCCCCGATGCGATTA
>CAZYDZ010000263.1:0-3025 GCA_964646535.1 uncultured Opitutaceae bacterium | reverse complement strand
ATTACCGCAGTTAGACTGTGCAGCCAGTGGAGTGGATGCCACAGTTGTTGTTTGTACGCATACACACGAATAAGGGGGTATATGGTTGCGGCGAGACCTACTATGGTGCGACCGCGGTGCAGTCCCTGATTCATGACTGGATGGCAGATCGTCTGCTGGGGGCTGATCCGTTGGCGATAGAGTCGCACTGGCGCTTCTTCTATGAGCGTTTTGCCAACTTTGGTGTGCGTGGTGCGGAATTGCGTGCGATTTCGGCAATAGATCTGGCGTTGTGGGATATCCTGGGGAAAGTATCAGGTTTGCCAATACATCGTTTGCTTGGTGGTCCTGTGCGCGACAATATTCCCGTATATAACAGTTGCGGAAATCCCCAGTATGGTATGTCGGGAGGTAAAATAACCTGGCCTGGATACGGTAGTTACGGGGAGCCTGGGGATCTGCAGGATTCCTATAATTTCTTTCACAACACCCGCGATCTGATTGCCGAATTGATTCAGGATGGCTACAATGCGCTCAAAGTATGGCCGTTGGACAAGCTGGCGCATCAGTATGGCGGCATGCGTATTCCGCGCAATGAATTGGTGAAGACGTTGGAGCCACTGGTGATTATCCGTGAGGAGTTCGGCGATTCGTTTGATTTCATGGTGGACGGGCATGGCTTCTTCATGCTGCCTGCGGCTCTGGATATTGCGGAGGAGTTGCGGGATTTGCGACCCCTGTGGATCGAGGATGTGCTGAAGATGGACAATATCCAGGTACTGGCTGATTTCCGCAAGTACGCTGGCGTACCCGTATCTGTCAGCGAGATGTTGTTGACGCGCGGCGATTTCCTGCAGTCCCTCAATCTGCATGCCGCGGACTATGTGCAGATTGATCCGACATGGGCGGGAGGAATCTCCGAGAGTATGCGGATTGCTCATCTGGCGCAGATATTCAATGTTCCTGTAACCACGCACGATTGTACGGGGCCGTTGACTTTGTTTGCAGGACTACAGATTAATGCGGCAGTCCCTGGCGCCTGTTTCCAGGAGACGGTGCGCGCACAGATTCGTACGGTCTACAAGGAGTTTGTGGATGAGATTCCAGTGGTGCGCAATGGACACCTGCCAGTACCGACCCGACCAGGGCTGGGGGTGGATCTCAATCCTGATTTGTTTCGCAAAGGGCCGCATTATCGTATTTCCAAACTGGAGGGGCGTTAATTTCTCCTGTTTGAATGTCTCACAAGAAGCCTTGATTTCATGGAACTGATTCACCAACTGATTGATTTTATATTACACGTCGAAGAGCACCTGGCAGCTTTCATTGGGGAGTATGGAGTGTTGGTGTACGTATTATTGTTTCTCATTGTTTTTGCGGAAACAGGATTGGTCGTAACACCATTCCTGCCGGGTGATTCCCTGTTGTTTGCGGCGGGCGCGCTTGCCGCCCCCGCACAGGGGCTGATGGACTGGGAGGTTCTGGTTCCTTTGCTGCTGGTGGCGGCGATACTGGGGGATACCGTGAATTACTCCATAGGCAAATGGTTGGGGCCGAAAGTATTCCAGTACAAATCCAGCTTTTTCTTCAAACAGGAGTATTTGCAAAAGGCGCATGCGTTTTATGAGCGCTATGGTGGACGCGCCATTGTATTGGCTCGTTTTGTTCCCATTGTGCGCACATTTGCGCCGTTCGTGGCTGGAGTGGGGACCATGCAGTACTCCAAATTTGTGTTTTACAACGTGCTTGGAGCGGTTTTGTGGGTGGGCATTTTTGTGGGGGCGGGTTATGTGTTCGGCAATCTCCCCTATGTGCAGGACAACATGAAACTGGTGCTGCTCGGGATTATCATCGTTTCTGTACTGCCCATAGTCTGTGAGTTTGCCCGTGCCAAGTGGGGAGGCAAAAAACAAGAGGCGATCCATCCGTCGGAGAATTGAATGGCAATGCTGAATCCAGTGGACAATACGACATGGGAGGCTTTGAAGCGCCTGCTGGATGATGAATCTCCCGTGGTGCGGGAACAGCTTGCCTCCTGGTTCAATGCGCATCGCGAAGAGGCGTTGCCTTATTTGCAGACATGGGTCCGAGAGTCGGATCGTCGCGTGGCAGGCAACGCGTCCCTGCATCTGCGAAGTCTGTTGCAGGAAAATCCTGTCGCCGATTTCAGTGAATTCATACAGTCGCAGCGTTACGAACTGGAATCAGGCATCATACTGTTAAATCGTACCGTATTGCCAACGGTTACCGTGGAATTCTGTTCTGGAGAGTTGGATCAGTTGGCCGCACGTTGCCGTCATCTGTTGGTGTCTACCCATGCTCCCCGTGAAATGTGCAAGGTTGTCAGCAGGGTGTTGTTTCACGAAGAAGGGTTTCGCTGTAACACAGAAGATTGGAATAACCCCATGAACAGCCTGCTGAGTGAAGTACTGGCCGGTCGAAAGGGACTGCCGCTCAGCCTCAGTGTACTGTACATTCTGGTCGCGGAACGCCTGGGTCTCGAACTGGAGCCCGTATGTATGCCTGGACGTTTTATGGTAGGTTGTTTTCTGGAGCCGATACCCTTCTATGTTGACGCGAGTGAAAGGGGAACGTTTTGCACACCTGAAGCGCTATTCCGTATTATCTCGGAGCAACAGGTACAACCCGATCCCATGCACATTGCCCCCAGTTCGGTGCGCGAGGTTCTTGAGCGCTGCTGCCGTAATCTGGTGCATCAGTGCCTCGCATTCGGAGATATTGCAGGGAGCCAGCTTTTTGCCCGTTATGTCCATGAATTTGAAACCACCTATCGAAGGGAAACCAATTTCTGAAGAGGAAACATTGGTGTTGGAGGATTTGGATTCCTGGGACCGAGACGAGGTTTCCCTGATCGTATTGGGTTTCCCAATACGCCACTCACTCAGCCCAATTATGCACAATGCGGCTTTGCGGGAAATGGCAAAGACCTGGCCAGAGTTTTCCCGTTGGCGTTATCATCGCCTGCAGGTGGAGCCAGAGCGGCTTTCCGAGGCGCTGCGCCGCCTGCATGAGCTGCGCTTTTTGG
>CAZYDZ010000262.1:0-3034 GCA_964646535.1 uncultured Opitutaceae bacterium | reverse complement strand
GTACGGGTCAGATCCACCATGATCAACCCATCCAGCACGCTGCTGAAATCACGGTCAATATTGAACCCCAGCAGAGTCCCTCTCAGCTTCAGGTAATGTCGCAACAGGATGGGAACCCCCTTCTGATCCGTTTCAATCTCGGAAACCATGGCGGACACGTCATCAATGTCTTCGAACTGTCGTATCTGCTCTTTCACATCGGGTTTGAAACGGCGTTTGCGAGGAGGACGCTTGGCCTTCACCAGTCGCGCCAGTTTATTATCCATCTTCTTGGTGCGCAGAAACTGCACCATCAGATCCCGTGAAAAACGATTGTACTCCTGCGTAATGCTGACTGGCCCAAACAGAATCTTATAGCGGGGATGTGTCGTGACAAAACGCCCGATTCCACGCCACAACAACGACAATGTGGCATGCTTTTTCTGATATTCTGAACGAATAAAGGAACGTCCTACCTCCAATCCTGGATTCAGCCTGCGCAACAACTCTGTCTTGAAACGAAACAGGGTGCTCGTATAAAGCCCATGTTTACCGTACATTTTCAGAATCTCATCGGTCTGTCCCAATCGATAGGCGCCTGCTACCTGCTGCTTGGAAGTATCCCATAAAAACAGATGGTAATAATAATGATCATACGGGTCCAGGTCTATGGAACGTCCCGTTCCTTCCTTCACTTCGCGAAAGGTTTTCTCGCGCAGTCGGCCAATTTCACGCATGATACGGGGCATTTCGTGCATCTTGCCGAGAATCACCTGAAAGCTGCCTTGTGCTGCCAATACCCGATTGGGTCCCAGACGCTCGATATCCTCAAGCAGTAAATCCGTGCTGACTGGTGCTGCCAGAGGCTCCTGCGCCGTTGTTTTCTTGTTGCGCGGCAGTGAGAAAAACCTGCGCGGACTCTTTTCGCTATCCTTGCGGTTCTTGAGGATGTAAGTCTTCATCCGCAGGTAATCCGTCAATACCTGGTCGTTTTCAAACTCGGCAAGTTTTCGGTATGGTATGGGGCTGCCAATACGCACGGATATCGTAGTTTCCTCAAGTCTGGCCATTTCACGCGGCAGTAATACCGTGCGCAACCGGGGATGTATCATACCTGCCATTTGAAACAGCGTAGTATTGCGCCCCTCAAAGAAAATCGGCAGGACACTGGCTTGTGACTTATGAATGAAACGCGCCGTATTCACATTCCATGTCGGATCGACCACCTGTCGGCTGCGCCACTGAAAACTGGAAACCTCCCCGGAAGGAAATGTGGCAACCATTCCCCCCTCTTTCAGATAATTCAAGGTTTCCTTCATCGAACGCAGATTCTTCCTTGCAGAATCCTCCGCCCCGAACGGATCGACCAAAATCAACCAGGGGCACAATTCGGTAATAGCTCCCAACAGGTAATTTCCCAATACCTTGACATCAGGGCGCGCCTGCAACAATAGCGAGCCCAATACGACCCCATCCACTGCGCCAAACGGGTGGTTCGCCACCGCCAGCACGGGACCATTTGCAGGAATGCGCTCCATATCCTCAGGAGATATCCGATATCGTACCCGCATGCCCTCCAGACACTTCTGGAAAAAGTTCACGTCTCCCTCCATCCTGCGCGCGCGCTGGTAGTACTCGTTGATCCTGTCTATCGCCAGTGCCCTTTCAAACGGAGTCTGGATCAGCGAATACAACGCTCTACTCCACGGCTTCTTCATAGCCGCAGCAAAATCTACCAATTGGCGATCAGGAGTAGTCATTGCCACAATAGTATCGCAATTTCAAAGAAAAATACCAGTGAAAAGAAGTAACATTCCTGTGACATTTCAATGACACAAACTTTGTGCTCTTTGCGTCTTCGTGAGAGGGCTTCATACGTACACTCTCTACCTCAACCTGCGGCCATGTTGAAGGGCTTCCTGCAGGCGCTCCCACAGTTCTTCCCTGTCTTCCAGGCCAAACGAAAAGCGTATCAGCTCCGGGTCCAGGCCCGCCGCATGCAGTTGGGTCCGGCCTTCCTCGCTGATCACCATCGGATAATGAGCGAGGTATAGGAATGGGCAGCAAAGAGAGAACCTTAGCCCAAAGCTTGGCCCTTTGGCCATTCGCAACGCATCGTGCACGGGCTTGGGATCATGAAATACAAGGGTTGCCATCCCACCCGGGCCGCCGCCTGGTTTTTTGACCTTCTGGTACAAGTGGGCAGTGCTTCCGGACTCGACAAAGAAGATCTCCTTCACCCCTGGATGAGTTCGCAGCTTTTCCACCAGCCAGGCATTGGTCTCTCCGCTCTTGCGGACCAATTCCTGCATCCTGCCAATTTGTTCCCCCAGGCGTTGCAAGTCGCGGGGATATGGCGCTTCCACCAATTCCGGCAGGCCTTCAAGCAAATATTGCGCATCTGCAAATTCAGGGGACACGGCAATCATTCCCCCCATTACATCTCCATCTCCACCCGCATATTTGGTAAAGCTGCTGACCACGATATCTGCATGAGGAAACAGTTGCACACTCCATGCGGTTACCAATGTCGGATCCACCACCAGCGGAACGGCGTGACGGTGGCACCAGTCACTGATCTCAGGCAAATCGAAACATTCAAGCAATGGATTCGTGGGAAATTCAGTGATTACACCGGCCCATTCCTCTGAATACTGTTCCAAAATTTGTAAAATATGCTCGGTATCGCCAGGCCGAGGCAATACCACCAGTTCATCGTCGGGAGAGAGGAATTTCTTTAGAATCTCCATCGTGTCCAGATAGAGCCAGCCCAACTGCAACCAACGGCGCTTTCCTTTCTTCCCCGCACGCTGCTGAAGCAGGCGAAATACGGAATAAAAGGCGCTCATACCACAGTTGCTTAAAAACAGATGGCTGTGAGGGATTTCGGGAAACATTCCCTGCCATGCTTCCCTGACAGCAGCCATACCCGCTTCGGGAGTTGCCAGCAACGGCTCTTGCTGCGTCTCTTCCAACAGACCTCTCCTCAGCAAAATATCCTCTGCCCAACGCGAAGAAATCCTGCCACCTGTATGCTGTAGGAAAGTGCGCACCC
>CAZYDZ010000261.1:1249-3097 GCA_964646535.1 uncultured Opitutaceae bacterium | reverse complement strand
CATCTCTCGCTGCGCAGTCATATCAATCATCATTTCCACCTGACCGACGATGCCTTTGCCGCAGAGGAAGCCTGTCATCATGAGTCCGCATGGCATACGGCCATTCTACATCGGGCGACGGGTCTGGTGCGACAACAGGATTGGCGGCAGTGTTGGCCGCGCACCTGGCCTCGCGGCTCAGTCACTGGCGCCATCGTCTACCTGACGGTCCTGGTTTTGGCGTTGTTTGCACTGCCTCACCTCTCTTTGACGGCAGAAACGTCGTCGCTTCCCTCTTTCAATCGGGATGCTGTGGAGGAACTGGCCAATGCCCTGGCCCACTGGAGTGATGAGATCCGGCCTCCCGATGAGTTCAAACAGAAGTGGGAGGAAATGCAGCAGAAGTTTAACGAGACCAAACAGGAATTGTTGCGTGCGGACCTGACAGAGCGCGAACTGATCCTCAGTCTGAATAAGCTGGAGCAACAACTGGATCAATGGAATCAGGCTGTCAAACAGGCGAGTGCCGAGCAATCCGCGTGGCAAAACGATATTTCCAAGGCGCTGGATGAGCTGGAGAACTTTGCGGAAGCTACGAATGAAATGCGCAAGGGTAATCTAGAGGAAGCCGCCGATCTATTGGATAAAGCTGCCGGCGAACTGAAACAGAATCCTTCCAGCCTGAAAACCCGTGGTGACGCTCAACAAGCACAGAAAAACTTACAGGCGCTGAGCGATAAATTGAAAAAACAAAACATGGATTCCGCCGCTCAGGCAACGGAAGAGCTGAGTCAGAGTTTGCAGAATAATGAGGGTAAACAGGACGGTCAAAAAGCGGCCCAGGCAGCACAGGCTCTGTCGCAAAGCGCCCGCGAAACGGCTGGCAAACAGAGTTTCCTCAAATCCTTAAAAAACATGCAGCAAGGCATGGCCTCCGCCAGGGATCAGGCGTTTCGCCCGCAGGAAAAGGATGGCGGCGGCTCCGGGCAGGAGAACTCTCAAGAGGGGGAACAAAACGGCCGGAATGGCGAGGGTGGAAATGGCAAACAACAGGGAGAGGATAATGGAGATAAGACGGGTCGAGGAATAGGCAGTAGCAGCGGTTCAAGAGATGGCGAAGGAGAGGTCGAAAAGCGGAATTTCTCCAACATGGACAACCTTACTGGAGATCCTTCCAACGAGGGGGCACAGACTTCCCACACCATCAAAACGGAAAACTTCTCCAAGGAGAGCACCGCCACCGGCGCGAGTATGGATCCCACCACATTTGAAAATCTTTCACGTGAAGCGATTGAAGACGAATCCATACCCCTTGTTCATCGCGACACAATCAGGCGCTATTTTGAAAGTATCCGTCCCCGTAATCAGGAATAACCAGCAGATTTTTATGACAACATCCGATACCTCCTTTCAATCCTCCGGTCAAAACAGCGAACTGATCCAACAGCTCGATCGGTTCCGCAGTGATTTTCAACATCTCAAATCCTCTATTCAACGAGTGATTGTCGGTCAGACGGAAATCATGGATTTCACCCTGATCGCCATGATCGCAGGGGGCCACGTATTGTTGGAAGGGGTTCCCGGGCTGGGCAAGACGCTTTTGGTGAAAACGATTTCCGAAGCCCTGCAGATGGAGTTCAACCGTGTGCAGTTTACACCGGACCTGATGCCTGCGGATCTGATTGGAACCAAAATGTTTATCGACGAGCCTGGACAGGCGCGCTTTGAATTTTCCCGCGGACCGCTCTTCTGTAATCTGTTGCTTGGCGACGAAATCAATCGCGCCACTCCCAAAACCCAGTCGGCATTATTGGAGGCCATGCAGGAAAAAACAGTCACTGTCAGCGGCGAAACCTACAAACTCCCCTC
>CAZYDZ010000261.1:613-1239 GCA_964646535.1 uncultured Opitutaceae bacterium | reverse complement strand
TGGCCACTCAAAACCCATTGGAACAGGAAGGCACCTATCCTTTACCTGAGGCACAATTGGACCGCTTCTTTTTTAAGCTGAATGTGCGCTATCCCAGTTTTGCCGAGTTTGAAAATATCCTGACCCGCACAACGGGTGAAACGGAAAGCCACGCGGAGGTCTCACTCAACGGGGAGCGGCTGACCGAGATGCGCTCACTCGCCCGTCAGGTCCCTGTTCCTGAGCCTGTATTGAAACGGGTGGTCGAACTGGTCATGTCCACACACCCTGAAACGGAATTCGCGCCTGAGATCGTCCGTCGCTACGTTCGCTATGGAGCCAGCCCGCGTGCAGGCCAGGCCTGTCTGGTTGCGTCGAAAATCCGCGCTGTCCTGCAGGGACGTTATCATGTCGCCAGTGAAGACCTGCTGGCAATGGCCATGCCTGTCATCAATCACCGCATGCTGCTGAATTTCGAAGCACAAGCTGATGGTGTCACCAGTGAAACCATTCTGAATGAATTGATTCAGTCGAAACAAAAGGAGTGGCGTTAAACAGCCTGTTCATCCGTGTCTAATCACCATGCACCTATCGCCGAATCCCTGCTTTTCGATCAGGATTTCCTGAATCGACTGGAAGGGTTGGCA
>CAZYDZ010000261.1:0-603 GCA_964646535.1 uncultured Opitutaceae bacterium | reverse complement strand
GGCACGACAGCTTGCACGCAGCCAACAGCGTGCGGACCGCCGCTCCTCCTCACGTGGTGCCAGCGTGGAGTTTGCCGAATACAGGGCGTTTCAATCGGGTGATGATTGGCGCTATATCGACTGGAACGCCTATGCGCGCTGGCGCACCCTGGTCCTGAAACTTTTTGCGGAAGAACTGGACCTTCCTGTCTGGCTGGTTCTCGACGGCACCGAATCCATGCGCTACGGTTCTCCCCTGAAATTGGATCACGCCCGCAAAATCGCCGCTGGACTCGCCTACATCGCATTGAGTAGTCATGATCGGGTGGGCATCGTGACACTCAACGGCAACAAACCCGCCGTCATTCCCCCCTCACGCGGCCAACAGAATTTTCCTGCTATTTTGCGTTTTTTGAGCAGCATGGACACGTTTGTTCCGCAGCAATCACTGGAAACACTGGTGAAAAACTGGCTATTGCAACGCCCGCAACGCGGTGTGGTCATCTGGATCAGCGACCTATGGGGCAACACGCTTTCCGATGCCGAGAATGCGCTGCAGCGTCTGCGCTATTCACGCAGTGATATTTCCGTGATTCATGTGGTGGACCCTGCGGAGGGACAGGC
>CAZYDZ010000260.1:0-3122 GCA_964646535.1 uncultured Opitutaceae bacterium | reverse complement strand
GGCGATTTCACCATCACGGGGCTGGGACTGGCTGGTAGAAACGCTACCTTGCCGGGGATTACTACTTTCTCCTACAGGGATCCTCAACAAGGCGCCTTGATTATAGATACGGATTACTTCGGCTATATCAATGCCACTGGAGATAGTACCTCCCTCTCAACCGCTACGCATATTAATACGTTAAACGGCTCATGGTTATCCAAAGCAGGACCTGGCACACTTGTATTCAGAAGCTCCTTTTCCAATATCGTTGCTGGTATTTATGTGCAGGAAGGACGACTTCAGGTTGAATCGGACGGTTTTGATGTGAGTGCGTTGGTGGATGTGTACGAAGAAGCAACTCTTGGGGGCAGCGGACAAATCGGGGGAGGCGCCCGCTGGGTTTGGACGGGCCCCAACAACGGAGGGACCGCGATCATTGACGGAACCCGCTATACCCCTGTCATCATTTACCGCGACGGAACGATTGATGTGACACCTGCCACACACACCATTCTGGAAGATCTGCGTGGTTTGCAGATTCATGGTACCCTTACCCTGCAAGAGGGCGCCAATCTGGCGATGAGTCTGAATTCGGATGTATTGGAGGGTAACTACGATCCTCTCCGTGTTATCGCAGAGAACACCGCCAGCACAGTAGTTACTCTTACTGGAGACTTGCAACTGGAGCTATTGGGACATTTCTCCAGCACTCGTTGGATCACCCTGCTGGAAACCGATGGACAGATTGGCGGCGCATTCAATTCCGTAAATGGCCTCGCCTTTGGCGAAGACAACCACTTCATTCTCAGCTACGGCGGCAGGGACTACGACTTCTACTTGCACTACATTCCAGGTTCCATGGACAATGAAGGTATTGCCAGTGTTGCCCTTTATGCCATCCCTGAACCATCGACCATCGCGTTGATCCTCGGTGGCGCAATGATTGGTTTCCTGTTCATACGCAGGAAAAAGAGCGTTGAGTAATCATTTTTTAACCACAACGGAGAACGAAGATCTTCGCAGAAGCTGTCCCCCTGTAGGGGCGGCTTTATGCCGCGACCAGACCCACCCTTTGGGTCGTCCCGACTGGGTCGGGACTCCTGCGATGGGATTTTTGTGTGATCCTAACCCACGAATCCATACAACCATGAAACAAATACGTGATTCCCGTACAGCCTTTACCCTTGTGGAAATGCTGTTTGTGATCGCCATTATCGGCGTGCTGGCGATGTTGCTGATTGGCTCGTTCAACTACATTCTGATGCGTTCAGAGACGGTGCGCTGCATCAACAGCATGCGGCAGCTCGCCGCCGCCCTGCACTCTTACCGTGGTGATCACGATGGCTGGCTGCCGCCTGGTTATCCTGTATCATCCGCGTTGGGCTCGGAGCGAATTCCCGAGGGAATGAAGAGCGGAGGCGGCACCCTGCATACGCATTTGATCGGTTATCTGACGGATCTGCGCTATAACGCAACAGGAGGAGCAGCGACAGGCGATCTGCCGTTTTGTCCAGGCGGAATGGGAGGAGCGGCGCGCAGGCTGGACAGCACCGAGCTGGCCCAGCGTATGCGCGGCAGCTACGGTATGAACAACGTGCTGGGGCAAATCAAGTTTGATCAGTTTCCCTTGGGCACCGTGAACATAGGAAGTAAGAATGTGGTAACAGGCGGTCCGGAAAGGAGTACGTTTGATCCCACTCGCTTTCCGTTTCTATTGGAAATACGAACGGACGGCTGGCACATTTTCACATGGGATTTTGTGCACCAGAACCAGGCGCTCAATGGTAGTTTTGGAGAAACCGGCAATGGCTGGGGACAGATTTCACCGAGCCGCTCACACGGCCTTGGCGATGCCCTCAACTTCCTGATGATGGCAGGCAACGTGGAAACCATCGCCCGCAACGACTCGCGCAATGCAGCGAGCTTGGACAAAGTATGGCATCTGCCGAATAACCCGAAAGGGATGTTTCACCATACGGGCCAGGTTCCCAACGGTATCGAAGGCCGTTTACCTGGTGTAAAGGTCTACTGGGGTCACTACCAGATGGGCGCCCAGGCCCACAGAGACCTCTACCCACAGTTTGCCAACTGAACATCATCCTATTGTAGGAACGGCTTTATACCGCGACCTTGGCATCTTGGTTGTTTGGGTCGTCCCGACTTCAGTCGGGGCTCCTACAGTTGTTCGTTTCAGCATCCCTCGGTGTAGGAAAGTCGGCCAAAGTCCATCGGCTACGGCCTGTACGGCGACGAACCTTCCATTTCAGATCAAAATGTACCATTACCTATCCCCACGCAGGCTTGCATTTTCCTGAAAACTCCCAAACACTCTCCAGTTTCACAGGAACCTTGTTCTCAGCTCCGCGTGAAACACTTGTGTTCTTATCCAAATTCCCCAATATGAATCCTTTTTCAGGGGCCTGTAGCTCAGCGGTTAGAGCAGAGGACTCATAATCCTTTGGTCGTGGGTTCGAATCCCACCGGGCCCACCATCCGGCAGCTGCCGGACGGGTTGGGGGTCTACACCAAAGTTTGGGGACAGGTTATTTTTCATGAGATCGATTATCCGCATTGTGCGATGACTCGCAATCGATAGTTGTTGAAGTTTTTGAACCCGAAAGCGCGTCTTTGGGAAAAGCAAAAGGGGTCAGTCCGCTGAATGCTGAAAATACCTCTCTGTTTCCTCACAGCTTTACACCAAACAGCACGTATACCTCACCTCTCTATCCACACCTACCATACAAACCAGTAACTCCCCAAAATTCAGCATTCAGCGGACTGACCCTTTTTCGGCTTCTTTTTCGGCTTTCTCCTGAGAGGCCCCGTCACACACGCCTCCGGTAGGAGCGGGGGCTTTCGCCCATGACTTGTTTGAATTGCCGGCTGAATAAAAACAGGTCGGCGTAGCCGAAACGGAAAGCGATCTCGCTGAAGGTCAGCGGAGAGTCATGGACGAGTTCCGCCGCTTGATGGATGCGTTGCCGCAGCAGCCATTCACGCGGGGGAATTCCGAAGGTGCGCGAAAAAAGCAGGGTGAAGTAACGGGAGGAGAGGCCCAGCAATCCAGCCAGTTCGCCCGGTGTGACGCGGTGGGTCGGGTTGGCGGTGACGACTTCCTGCAGACGCAGGCATTGGCGGCG
>CAZYDZ010000259.1:0-3142 GCA_964646535.1 uncultured Opitutaceae bacterium | reverse complement strand
TACCCGATCACCTGGAGAATATCCTGGCATCGCGGCAGGCGCGCGGGCCCAGTCCGAGTACGGTTTTTGATCTGGAGGAAGAAGCAGGGTCGCAGAATGAGATACGCCACCATCAAGAGGCGGATAAACCGACGGCGTTTGTTTCCATTATGCAGGGGTGCAATATGCGTTGTGCCTTTTGTATTGTGCCGAAGACCCGCGGGGCAGAACGTAGCCGTCCAATTGAAGATATCGTCCGTGAAGTGGAGGGACTGGCCGCGCGCGGCACGCGCGAAGTGACCCTGTTGGGGCAGATTGTTACCAGTTACGGTCGCAAGGAGTTTCCGTTTCGCAATGGCAAGAGTCCGTTTGTACAGTTACTGGAGAGGATTCACGAGATTGATGGAATTGCGCGTATCCGTTTTACCTCTCCCCATCCGCGCGGATTCAAGCAGGATCTGATTGATTGCTACAGGGATCTCCCCAAATTGTGTGAATATGTCCATTTGCCGTTGCAATCGGGGTCGGATCGGGTTCTCAGGCTGATGAACCGTCCCTATTCAGCCAGTCGTTACCGCCAGATCATTGATGACCTGCGGGTAGTACAGCCGAATCTGTATGTTTCCACGGATGTGATCGTCGGGTTTCCAGGTGAGACGGAAGAGGATCTTCCTGAAACATCCCGTAGGTTTCAGGAAGTGCGCTACGACATGGCCTATATCTTTAAATATAGTCCGCGCAGTGGCACTCCTGCCGCCGAAATGGAGGATCAGGTTCCTTTGCAGGTCAAGGAAGCTCGCAACCAGGCTTTGATCGACATACTCGCCGATAGTTCGCTCGCTCGCAACCAATCCCTTGTCGGTCGGACAGAAGAGATTTTGGTCGAAGGGCCGGCCCGCAAGGGAAACACACTCATGGGACGCAATCGGGGCAACCGGACCGTCATTTTTCCCGGACCGGAACGTCTGATCGGGCAACTGATTCCAGTGCGTTACGAGAGTGCAACTGTCAGCACAGTCTATGGAACCCCGGTGATCTCTGACTAGAAACGTTATAAAGGAACCACAGATTGGCGTTGTCTTGATGGGTATTCCACGTCTACTGCGGCCCGCACGGAAATCGGGCCCTATCACAGAATACCGAGACTACGCCTACGTTAGCATCATTCAGGAATAATCCTTTTTAAGGTTCTCCATCTGCGCCAATCTGCACAATCTGTGGTTTCCTTAAATCAAGCTCTTTTGTCGTTTGTGCCACTTGGATGATGCGCTTGACGCTTTGCGGCATCCCCGTGAAAGTACACTCATGTCATTGACGTTTGCCACTTTGCTTTTTGGCTTCATTTTATTGGCGGCTGGGCTTTCGCTGTTGGCGGGACCAGCGGATGGGAACGCGCGGCTGTTGCGTTTTGCCAAATCCAGGCGCAATGGGCTGATTTTACTGGCGGTGGCAACAGTCTGGTTTCTGTTTCACATATCCCGACTTGGAGAGGCGGATTTTGGACAATACAGGAATTGGTTGCTAGCGCTGTTTTTCCTGGTGGCAGCGGGAAGCGCATGGCGGTTGCCCGAATATCTGGCGATTCGCAGTCTGGCGGCGCTGGCGCTGCTTGCCGCAACTCCGTTTCTCGATGCAGCCTTTGACCAGCCGTACCAGGGGCGATTGTTTATGGTCAGCGGAGTCTATGCGATGATTCTGCTCAGTCTGTATTTCGCAGTGGTTCCTTACCGTTGGCGTGATTTCTTCAACTGGCTGTATCGTCAGCCAATTCGTTACAAGGTGTTGGGAAGTGGTATGGCCTTTTATGCGCTGCTTACCATCGGCGCTGCCTTCTTCTATTGATTATGAAATCGGCGCATACACAAGAGCCCATTCTGGTGATTGTCTCAGGCCCTGCAGGTAGTGGCAAAACCACAGTATGCGATCGCCTGCGCGAGGAGTTTTCCCAACTCCATCGCGTAGTGACAGCGACCACTCGGAACCCGAGGCCAGGGGAGCAGGACGGTGTCGATTATCATTTCCTCTCACAGGAAATGTTTGTCGGGAAAATTGCCAACAGGGATTTTTTTGAGTATGCCACAGTGCACGGTAACTCCTACGGCACGCTAAAGGAGCATGTGTACGCAGGGTTGAATCAGGGTTTGGATTTGCTGCTCAATATAGATGTGCAGGGAGCACACAGTTTTCGGCAGGCGGCAGCCAGTGACGCTTTATTAAAAGGAAGGCTGTGCAGTGTGTTTATCATGCCGCCCTCCCTGGATGAGATTCGGCAGCGGATGCGGAACCGCGGGCACGACAGCGAGGAAGTGATTCAGCGGAGGATGGAAACCGCCCGCAGGGAAATGGAAATGTATTTAGATTACGATTACGTGATTGTTTCCTCGAACCGCGATATGGATTATGACAGGATGCGGTCGATTTATCTGGCGGAAAAGCACCGGGTACGCGCTATTTCCTCGTAGCCAGCAGATCAATCCTCGCAGGAGGGAGGTTCCACCAGGCAAAGCGGGTGCGCAGACGATGGAATCCGTCTAATGTCTGGTGTTTCCAAGAGTAGAGGCTGTAGGTGTATTGAACCACGCAGGCTTGCGGATGGGTCAGTTTCTTCCATTCACCGACGATTTCATTGCTTTTGGCGGATGGCAGGGACCGTAGTGGAAGGCTGGATACAATGGCATATACTTCGTCGAGAGATCGGTTGGTCTGCTGTTGGAGAATGGTTCCCAGTTGTGCGGCATCCCCCTGTAATATCTGTACATCGGGGAAGCGCTTGCGCAGATAACCAACGAATTCAGGCATGTATTCGACGACAATCAGGCGATCCTTGCTGATGCCACGTTCAATCAGCGCCTGGGTGACAACCCCTGTGCCTGCCCCGAGTTCAATCACGATGCCTGAGGAAGACGGGTCGAGCATGGCGGCCATACGGCGTGTGAGGCCGCGCGAGCTGGGAACCACTGCCCCTACGGAAGACGGGTTGTGGAACCAGCCCTTCCAGAAAGCGCGAAAGCCGCGTCCTGTGCGGGTACGTGTCATGAAATACGCTCCTCGTCGTAATCAATCATATCGGCGAAAGTCAGCAAATCTACACGATCCGCCACTCCCATTTCCGCCTTCACCTCGCGCAAACGTTGTTGCCCCATCTCACTCAACCCCATCTGCA
>CAZYDZ010000258.1:0-3153 GCA_964646535.1 uncultured Opitutaceae bacterium | reverse complement strand
ACCCTGTTACCGTGGAATTGGCGGGGCATACGATGATGGGGCGCTTCGGGGATTTGTCGAATTCGGGAGCAGGCATATGGATTTCTGCCACACAGATACCGCGCCATCTGGAATGGAAGCAGGACATCTCAATGGTATCCAAGGGCGATTACCAGAACAGAGAGTTCCACTTATCGGGGATTATCCGCAATTATCGCGAATTGGGAGATGGCATGTGGATTGGAGTTGAATTTACCCCCAGGAACGATGAACAGTTGGCAGACCAGGTGGTCTTGGTTAACGGCAGCAGTCGTCGCTGGCGGCGTTTCCAGCTCAGCCGTGAAGTACAGAGGGGGATTATCAGCAGCTTTTTCTTTGTGTTGTTTTATGGGCTTAAATTTTCCATGGAACACTTGGGATACTTGTTGTTGTTCAGGGGGAAAAACGAAAAACCAGTTGGAAAAGGAATGTCCAAGGAACAGAAGGCCAAGGCATTTTATGATTCGTCACAAAAAGTGTATCGGGTAAATTCTTCTGGTGCAGAGACGAACCCTACATTAAAAGGATGAGACAGTTATGATCCGTCACAAAAAGACTTTTTTTACTGTTGTATGGTCAATCGTGGCAACCGTGACAGGATGCTCCAGTTGGCAGGAGCAGGAACCGCGGCAGTATGATCAGCGTACAGCGCAGCGCGCTCCCGTGGCATTCCGCAACAATATGACATACCAGCAGGATGTTCGCTATCGCGTACAGCGTCCGGACGAGGTCATACAGGATCGTTACTACGCCCGTGGCAGAGGCGGCGAGGGTGGGCGCTACAATCCGTATGCCTACGGTGCGCAGTACACAGAGGCTCCTAGAGACAATTACTACTACAATGATCGGGCTGGTTGGGATACTGCATCAGGTTATCGCGACAGCGGCGAGTCCAGGCCCCCTGCCCATACTAATGATCCGATGCAGCGCCAATGGAACAGCCTGCGCTCCGGCAGCACGCGTCCTGCAAATCGCGGGAGCAGTACGACGGGATACGAGGGATATCGCGATTACGACAATTTGCTGGGCTCCGATCGTATTTCCTCGGATGCATTGCGCGCGCAGATACGTGCGTCTGACGGATACAGGGTGAATTATGAAGCATTGGCGCCGGGCAGCCGTCTGGCGGAAAATCAGCGCCGCACAGAAGAAGCCGCGATTCGTAAACGCGAGGAAGAACTGCGTCTACAGGAAGAGCGTCGACTGGCCCGACAGATTTCATCGGGGGCTGCTGTGGAAGTGCCGGTGCGCCGTGCCGCAGTAGGGACGGATTTACCGCGTGCAATGGAGCTTGATAGTACAACCAGGATTATTCCATTGCGCGAAGTGGCCAGCGCCGAGCTAAAGCGGCAACCCGTGGCTGTTGGTGTGGGTGGCCAGGCCATCATTACACCCAGCGGTTCCGTATACGAGCGCTCCAGTGTTATGAGTCTGGCTAAGTTGTTGGGGGAAAAAGGTCCTCTGAGCCTGCGGGGCGCCAGTGCCCGTACGCAGATTCCAGTGAATATTTCGCCGCGATTGAGGGTGGACGAGTGGAGCCTGCGGCTGGTGTACACACACTCGTCCCTCATCGTACCCGGGCAGTCCCAAGTGACAATTTCTGTGGATCGGACAATCGTGGCACAAGTGGAAATGGTGCCTGATCAGCCATATAATACAGTGGAGATTCCTCTGCCGAAGGAATTGGCGAATGTTCGCGGCGACCACGAGATTCAGATTTCTGTTTCGCAGCCGTTGCCTTCAGGAGTGGATGAAGTACAACGGTTTACACAGATCAACCTGGAGAGTTCGTATGTTCAGGTGAAAGGGCACATGATGCCTGTAACCGCCCGCCTTTCCGAACTGCCAAAGCTGTTTGATTACCGCATGATAGGAGAGCAATACCCAATCCATTTTGCGATTCCAGGTTCGACCACCATGAATGAGTCGATGTTAAAATGGGGGGCTTCCACGGGACAAGCGGTTGGTTTGCGGGCGAACCGTATGCCAGTGAAACTGACCCACGGTGAGCGCCTGCGCAACAATCAGGACAACATTCTGATTGGCCAGGTATCAGACATAGCGCCATTTCTGGAAGGAAATCTGGCGAATCAGGTTCATGGTGCGTTTATTGGAATTCAGCCGCTGTACCACGATGATCGGCATTTTATGATCATTCTGACGGGGCGCAATTACGAGGAAGTACAAAAGGAGGTTGAGGCTTTTGCCATTATTCCCGAGGAGCGCCTGGCAGAGTCTTCCTACTTTGAGGTGAAAGAGGTCAGGCTGGATACGACGGCGGGAACGATTGCAGTCGGTAAACCTCCAGTCAAGGTGCCAGGCACCTACACGTTTTCCCAGTTGGGTTCGTTCAGCAGGACAATGGAATTGGCGGATTCCGAGTACCGTGTGAATGTTACTTTGCCTGGAGATTATCAGGCAAACGCGACCAATCCGAGTGTATTAGAGGTTCATTTTACACCTCCTGGACTGTCGGCGGAGCGGGTGTTTCTGCAGGTGTTTGTCGGCGATCTGTTTGTCGGTGATATTTCGTTGGGAGAAGGAGGGGATGGCACTTTGCGCAAACGCAGCATTTCGCTGGCGCCCCATACATTGCGCGCGGGGGAGAATCAGATCCGTCTGATATATCGTGCTGCAGCCTCGTCAGTGCGTGCCAGTGACAGGATGGAACCAGTGACCATTCTGGATTCCTCCATGTTGATATTCCCCGCATCATCAGGTACTCGTGAGCTGCCGAATTTAAGTCTGCTGTCGCGCAGCGGTTTTCCGCTGACAGATATTCACCAGCCCGGGGATCTTACTGTGTACATAACAGATGGCAACCCGATGACCGTAGACAGCGCCTGGACTTTTATGTCCAAGATTGCGCAGGTATCGGGTAGTTACCTGCTTGGTGTGGACATCACCTTTGTTCGTCCAGAGGCTCCCCGTAATCTGGTGGTCATCGGATTGTGGGGCGAGCTGACTGATGCACGGCATGAAGGGGCTCCGTTGTTTGGTGGTCGCAATATTCTGGAGTACCGCGTGTCCAGGTCCAATCCTTTCGACAAAGAAAAACCGGCCCGTTCGTTGTTCAGCCGCATGCAGGGAACATTTGACGGTCAATCGAAAGAGGACACGCTACCGAATCAGCAT
>CAZYDZ010000257.1:0-3168 GCA_964646535.1 uncultured Opitutaceae bacterium | reverse complement strand
CGACCACGGGAAAACCACTCTGGTGGACCAGCTTTTGCGTCAGGGAGGCACATACCGAGAGAATCAGGTCGTTGAAGAACGGGTGATGGACTCGATGGATCTGGAGCGTGAAAAAGGGATCACGATCAAAGCCAAAAATACGTCGGTACACTGGCGCGACAATGTAATCAACATTGTGGATACACCTGGCCACGCCGACTTCGGGGGAGAAGTAGAACGTGTGATGAAAATGGTCGATGGCGTGTTGTTGCTAGTCGATGCCTATGACGGGCCGCAGGCACAAACCCGTTTTGTATTGCGCAAGGCCTTGAATGAAGGGCTGCGCGTGGTGGTCGTGGTCAACAAGATCGACCGCGACCATGCCGATCCGGAAGCGGTGCATGAGAAGGTACTTGAATTGTTCATGGAACTGGACGCCAATGAAGAGCAGTTCAATTCTCCTTTTGTCTATGCCAGCGGTAAAACCGGCTTTGCGATTCACAATCTCAATGATGAGCGCAAGGATATGACTCCACTGTTCGAAACCGTTCTGAAACATATTCCAGCGCCGATCGCTTTCCCGAATGAGCCATTCCGTATGCTGGTCAGCAACATCGAATGGAATGACTTTGTTGGTCGTGTCGCCGTGGGTAAAGTGTTGAGCGGACACATCGAAGTGGGCGAAACCTTGTACCGTTTGCGTCGCGATGGCAGCAAACAACAAGGGAAAGTCACCAAGATTCTGGAATATGCTGGCCTCGGCTCCAGCGACACCCCGACTGGGATCGCCGGGGATATCGTCGGTATTGCCGGCTTTGAAGAAGTCGATATCGGCGAGACATTGACTGCCGATCCTTCTCTTCCCGCCCTGCCGTTTGTGGAAATCGATCCACCGACGATTCGTATGGAGTTTGCAGTCAACGACAGCCCGCTGGTCGGGATGGACGGCAAGAAAGTCACTTCACGCCAGATTCGCGACCGGTTGGCGCAGGAAGTCCGCACCAATATTTCCATTCAGGTGGAGGATGGCGAGGCCGCTGGAACCTTTATCGTCAATGCTCGCGGTGCGATGCAGATCGCAGTATTGGTGGAACAGATGCGCCGTGAAGGATTTGAGGTGTTGGTCTCCCGTCCGACCGTCATTACCCGACAGATCGACGGCGTTACCCAAGAGCCAATCGAAACCCTCTGGGTGGAAGTACCGGAAGATCGTCTCGGCGGCGTGATGAAGAACATCGCCAACCGACGCGGCCGTATCGACAATATGGAAACCAAGAACCAGACAGTGATTCTGGAAGGAGTCATGCCGACGCGCGGATTGATCGGATTCGAGTTCGACCTGATGAACCTGACCAGTGGCCGTGGAATTTTCTCCCACCTATTCAAGGAATACGGTCCTTACTCCGGCGAGTTTACCACACGTCCCTACGGCACATTGGTCGCCGTGGAACGCGGTACTTCCACCGCCTATGCATTATCCGCACTGGAAGAGCGCGGCAAGCTGTTCATCGGCTCCGGCGTAGAAGTGTACGAAGGCATGATCGTCGGTGAAAATTCACGCCAGGAAGACATGCCGGTCAATCCCTGTAAGAGCAAACAATTGACCAACTTTCGTTCGCAAGGTGAAGGTAAGGGAGTTCAGCTCTCTCCTCCAATCGAATTCTCCCTGGAACGCGCCCTGGAATATATTGCCAATGACGAATACGTCGAAGCAACCCCCAAGACGCTACGCCTGCGCAAGAAGATCCTCAATACCACCGAGCGTAATCGGGTAAAGAAACGGGCGGAGTAATTGGGCTAATCGGACGGATCCGACGGATTATTGTGGATCACTCTCCCAGCGGCTTTCCAGGCGACATTCACGCAGGTAAGCCGCCGTGGGTTGCGATAGAACCAAGCCAGTGCTTGCCATTCTTCCTCGCAAGTTGCAACTTGTGTATCGGAATTGTGGATACACGCCACCGCCTGTAGGTATTGTTCTGCCAGCTTCTCCTGTGTCGTTTCCTGCACAGTGGATGCCAGAATGGAAGCCGATGCCATACATACCGAGCACCCTTGCCCCTGGTAAACAAAACGAAACCCTGTCGCCGTCTGATCCAGATAAACCGTCAGTTCGTCACCACAAAAGGGATTCACCTCACGGGAATGGGCAATCGGATTCTCCGCAATGACCCGTCCGAACGGATGGCGGGAATGCTCCGTTAAAATTTCACGAATCCGCTCTTCATCCATATCTCAGTTCACTGACGTTGATCTCTCGCCCAACTCTCCGCAAAATAGGTCAGAATCAGGTCTGCTCCCGCGCGACGGATAGCCAACAGTGACTCGTCGCGCGTCCGTTGCAGATCCAACCAACCCTTTTCGGCGGCCGCATGCAACATGGCATACTCCCCTGAAACCTGATATGCGGCCAGGGGCAACAAGGTTTGTTCCCGTAAATCACGTATGATATCCAGGTAGGCGCCCGCGGGCTTGACCATCAGCACGTCTGCACACTCGGCTTCGTCCAACACACCCTCTATCATCGCCTGACGACGATTGGCAGGATCCAACTGATAGGTTGCCTTGCTCAGATTATGTGTCCCTGCCGCCTGCGCACTGCCTACCGCATCCCGAAACGGCCCGTAAAAGCCCGAATTGAATTTAGCGCTATAGGCCAATATCCCGACCTGGGTGTATCCGTGTTCGTCCAATGCATTGCGGATAATACCAATACGACCATCCATCATATCCGACGGAGCAACCCAGTCGACACCAGCCTCTGCAGCGAGCAATGCCATTTTCACCAAGACAGATACGGTTGCATCGTTGTCCACGTCCCTGCCTTCCCGATCCAGCACGCCATCGTGTCCATGTGTGGTATAAGGGTCCAACGCAATATCGGTGATTACAAGAAGCTCAGGCAGCAACCGTTTTACACGCCGCACGGCACGCAACACCAGTGTGTCAGGATTGAGCGCCTCCTGTCCGTCCACAGACTTCCATTTTGCTTCGATACAGGGGAATAAGGCCACCGCACGAATACCCAGATCCCATAACTCCACACATTTCCGCTCCAAATCCGCCAACCCCAGACGCTCCTGTCCAGGCAGGGAAGCAATCGCTTCACACCCGTTTTCCCGATCTGCCACAAAGAGCGGCTGAATCAGGTTTTCCCCACACCAAGGACACAACTTAATTTTCACGAAA